>CAZYOI010000001.1:0-18366 GCA_964648705.1 uncultured Candidatus Saccharibacteria bacterium
AAAGAAAAAAAACAATGGAGTACAGATTTAGTCTTGGAAAAAATATCCAAAGCTATTATCTTTCTTATTGTCTTTTTACTGCCTCTATTCTTTCTTCCCTGGACAAGCAATGTTTTAAATTTTAACAAGCAGGCCCTGCTTTTAGGATTAGGTTTTACTGCTTTGTTTTTGTGGCTGGCCAGGGTTTTGATTACCGGTAAAATTAAAATAAGTTTGAGCAAGTTTCACATTCCCGTAGCTTTATGGCTTATTGTCTATCTAGCTGCCGCCTTATTCTCTCAATGGTTTTACGGAAGCTTCTGGGGATGGCCTCAGTCAGTATCTCAGAGCTTTCTTACTCTTCTTTCTTTTGTTATCTTCTATTTTCTTCTGGTCAATTTGTTTGAAAAGAAAGAGGTTTTCAATCTGGCGGTTGTTTTTTTAGGATCCTCTCTTTTAGCTGCCGCTATAGCTGTTTTGCAGCTTTTCGGAAAGTTTATCTTTCCTTTTGCCAAAAGCGCCTCTTTTAACACCGTAGGCTCTCTGAACCAGCTCGCTCTCTTTTCGGCGGTTCTTACCCCTCTTTTGGTTCTCCTTATCCTGAAAACCAAAAGGGTTCTCAAGGTTGTTCTTCATCTGGCTTTGATAGCTGTTCTCTTCCTGCTTGTCTTAGCTGACTTCAATCCTGCCTGGTGGCTTGTTTTAGCGGCTTCCGTGCTGATTATATTCTTCGGAGTTCAGAAAAGGGAAACTCTTGGGAACTACTGGCTGTTTTTGTCTATGATCCTTCTGGCTGCAGCTTTGTTCATCGGCGTCTTTAATTTCAACCTGCCCGGCCTCCCGGAAAGGCCTCTGGAGGTTTATCTTAATTACGAGACAAGCTGGGACATTGTCTGGAAGACAGTAAAAGAGAGCCCTATTCTGGGTTCCGGCCCCGGTACTTTTGTCTATAATTTCTCCCAGCACAAAGATGTTGTTATGAACTCTACTCTGGGATGGAATATGAGGTTTGACAGCGCCAGATCTGAAATTCTGGATATTGGATCGGATTCCGGCGTTTTGGGAGCTCTTTCCTTCCTTTTTCTTGTAGGGACATTTGTTTTTCTGGGAATAAAGTCCTTTTTCTCGGGGAAGGCTTCTAATAAGGATTTCTGGCTTTTGAGAGCCGGTTTGTTCGGCAGTTTTCTTCTTGTGGCATCCTCCTACTTTATCTATAACGCCTCTCTGGTTATGGGTTTTAGCTTCTTTTTTCTGATAGGATCTCTTTTGGTTCTTTCTTCTCCGGAAAGAAAGGACATTGAGCTTAAATCTTCCTCTTTGCTGAGCTTGGGGATTACCTTTGCTGTTACTTTAGCTTTTATCTTCGGTTTGGGCCTTCTTATTCTGGAAGGGCAGAAGTATTCGGCTGAAGCTTATTACCTTCAGGGGACAAAAGACTGGCAGAGAGGAGAAATAGACAAAGGAGTAGGCAGTCTGGAGAAGTCAGCCACCCTTAGCCCGGGTTCTGATCTTTACTGGAGAGACCTCTCCCGCCTCTATCTCCGGGAGATAAATTATACAAGCTCAAGAAAAGACCTGAATAAAAACCAGATTAACCAGAGAATCCAGCTTTTTGTGAGCAATGCCATAGGGGCCGCCAAAAAAGCTACTGATGTTAATCCGAAGAATGTAGCCAACTGGTCTGTAAGAGGGCTTATCTACCAGAACCTTGTCGGAGTGGTTGAAGGAGCCGGAGACTGGGCTCTTACCTCTTATGACAGGGCTCAGGAGCTAGAGCCTGTCAGCCCCTATTATCCGACCCAGAAAGGGATAGTTCTTTTAAACAAGGCCTCCTTGTCGGAAGAAAAGGAAGCCTTTCTTTTCAAGGCGGAAAAAGAGTTTAAAAGAGCTGTTGAGTTAAAATCAGACTACGCCCCGGCCCGCTTTCAGATGGCCAGGCTTTATCAGATTCAGGGGAAAACAGTTGAAGCTATAGGCCAGATGGAAGAAACAAAGAAGATAGCTCCAAACGATGTCGGAGTGGGATTTCAGCTCGGCGTTCTCTATTTTAACAACGAGGACTACCAGAAAGCCCGGTCAGAGCTGGAAAGGGTTGTCTCTTTAAGCCCCGAATACTCCAACGCCCTTTACTTCTTGGGCCTTACTTACGACAAACAGGGAGAAAAGGGGAAAGCCATAGAAACCTTTGAGAAGATAGCAGAGCTTAATCCGGGAAACAAAGAGATAGAATCTGCCATATCAAATCTTAAAGAGGGAAAGCCGGCTCTGGAAGATTTAAGAGAAGAAAAAGCCGAAGTTCCTATTGAAGAAAGCCCTCCCGAAGTGGAATCTGAAGAATAGCCCTTGACATAAGAAGTTCCCTGATTAAAATAGGAAGTATGAGGGGGTGCGGAGCAATGTCTCCAAAAGGACAGTGGGACTTAACGAAAGAGATCTCAGGATATCCCCGGGCGAAGTCCGAGTCCGGCCTTTAGGAAAAAGATCGAATTTGTTAAATCCCGTTTCCCCCTCAACTAAGAACAGGAACAAAGATTCCTGTTTTTAGTTTGCCTGAATTCTGCTAGAATAGAATAAAGGCCGAAAAGAAATAATTTAAATATCTATGGCAGAAGAAGAAGGAAAATTAATAGGAGAAGTTGTTCATTTTTTCTCCAAGATAAAAGTGGCTGTTATAAGGCTTAAAGCCCCTTTGTCTGTGGGAGACGAGATAAGGATTGAAGGAGGGGAGGAGACCGACTTTAAGCAGAAAGTGGATTCTATGGAGTCGGAGCACGAGAAAGTGAAAAAGGCCAAAAAAGGAGACGAAGTGGGCTTAAAGGTAAAAGAGAAGGCAAGGGAAGGATATAAGGTTTACAAGCTTTAATGGACGACATTCAGATACTGCTAAAAGTCGTTTTAGCTGTTGTTTTAGGAGGATTGATAGGCATAGAAAGAGAGTACAAAAAGAAGGAGGCCGGGCTTCAGACCTACAGCCTGGTTACTCTGGGAGCCTGCGTCTTTACTGTAATAGCCAACAATATTTTCTATCTTTTTGAAGGAAGCAGAGGAGTAAGCTTTGATCCTTCCAGAGTGGTTGTGGCCGTGGCCACCGGCATAGGCTTTATAGGGGCGGGAGTGATAATCTACCGCAGATTCAAAGTAGAGGGGCTTACTACGGCAGCCGGCCTCTGGACCTCGGCCGCTATCGGAGTGGCTCTGGGAGCGGGCTTTTACTTCTTGGCTTTAGTCTCTACTGTTTTGGCTGTTTTAGTCCTCTTTGTTTTGGGAAAAATAGAGCATAAATATTTCGGGTAAAGCATTATGGAAAAAGGAAGGTTTTTAAGGGCTCTTTCTGTTTATTTGGGAACGACCATAGGAGTGGGCATATTCGGCCTGCCTTTTGTCGCTTTTAAGGCGGGTTTTTCCATAGTTTTTCTCTACCTTATAATAATAGGATTTCTGGTAGCCGTTCTTCTTTTTATCTACGGCAAAGTGGCCGTAGGAACAGAGGGGCTCCACCGGCTTCCGGGATATGCGGGAAAGTATCTGGGGAGAGGATGGGAGAAAGCCACCTTTTTGGTGGTCTCTCTCGGGCTTCTGGGCACCCTTTTGGCCTACCTTGTCATAGGAGGAGGGTTTCTGGATTCTCTTTTCGGGGACTATCTGGGCCACAACATCTTAATATACACTCTGGCCTTTTTTATTCCGGCCTCTTATCTGCTCTTTCGGGGGATAAAAAGCGTCTCCGGCATAGAGTTTGTCCTTTTTCTGGTTCTTCTGGCAATACTTGTTTTCTTTTTTAAGAGAGCCTTTCCTTATATAGAGCCGGGGAACTTTGAGGGCTTTGATTTAAGCTCTTCTTTTCTTCCTTACGGAGTGGTCCTTTTTGCTTTAACAAGCTCTGCTATTGTTCCCGAGATAAAGGAGATGGTTGTTAATTCTTTAAAGAAAAAAGACAATAATCTAACATCCAGAGAATTAAAGAAAATAATAGCTGTAGGAATAACCTTAGTTCTTTTAGTCTATCTTTTCTTTATTGCCATTGTTCTCGGGGCTTCGGGCTCTCTTACCAGCAGGGACGCTATTACCGGCCTGGAGAAAACTCTGGACAGCGGCTTTGTCAAGCTTGGCTTTGCCTTCGGGGTTATAAGCTGCTTTACCTCTTTTCTGACTCTGGGCCTGACTTTTAAAAAGATGCTTCAGTATGACCTTAAAATGCCAAAGCATCTTTCCTGGGCCCTGGCCTCTTTTCTTCCCTTTGTTCTTTTCCTTCTGGGCTTGAGAAGATTCATTGAGATAATAGGTTTTACCGGGGCTGTGGCTGTGGGAGCTGAAGGCATTATTATCGTTTTCTTGTACAGGGCTTTCCTTAAAAAGAAGTTCTCCCGGAAAATGAGCCCCTTCTACTATGTTCTGGCTGCGGTCTTTTTTCTGGGAATAGCTTCTCAGATTGTAAAGGTCTTCTATTGACAAAAGAGTTTTTTTAGCGTAGAATAGAAACATTATGGTTAAGTTTTTAGACGTTGTCACAATAGTGTCTTTTATCGTTTTTCTGGCTTGGTATCTCCTTGTCAATGTTCTGCCTAATTTTATCTAATTAGAGGTTTTTCTAATGAAAAAGAAACCTTTTGAAGAAAGTCTTTATCAAAAGTTTTCCCTGGGCGACCTTATTGTTTTTTCTATCTACTCTTTAGGAAAGAAAGCTGAATTCGAGCAGCTGGTAAAAGAATGCTTTACTCTTTTTCCGGCTGCTTTTTCTTTTAGGTCTTTTTCCGAGTGGCCCGATTCCAGGAAGCTGGACCGGTCTTTGAGAAGCCTGAGAAGAGAAAAGCTTATCAAAGGAAACCCCCAAACCTCTTTCAGCCTGACCAAGGCGGGAGAAAAGAGGGCGGAAGCCATATCCAGGGATTTCAGGCAGGAGAGAATGGAATTATGATAAGGATTCATCTTTTCGTATCAGGAAGAGTTCAGGGAGTGAATTTTAGAAGCGAAATCCGGAGAAAAGCCCGGGAGCTTTCTTTAACCGGCTGGGTCCGCAACCTCAGAGACGGCAGGGTGGAGATTAAAGCAGAGGGCTCGGAGGAAAGCGCAGAAGGCCTTATTGAATGGATTGAAAGAGACCCCTATCCTGCCAGGGTTTCGGATGTTAAAATGGAGCGGGAGGAGTATCAGGGAGAGTTTAAAAACTTTAAAATAATCTACTAATATGTATCTTTCAATATTTATAGCGGGATTCGGAGGAGGGGCTTTAAGAGGCATTGTCGGCTTTATAAAGCATCAGTTCTCCTACAAGAAAGTGGGCTTTAACGTGCCCTACTTTCTCACTATGACCTTTCTCTCCGGCATTGTCGGCCTTTTAGCGGCCATAGCGGTCCAAGAAGGGGGCTTTAACATTATGGGCCTGAAATATCTCACCCCGGCTATCTCCTTTATCATAGGTTATGCCGGAGGCGACTTCTTGGAGAATATCTACAAGATACTTATTAAAAAATCAGATCTTAGAGATTAAAACAAAAAACCCCTGAAAAGGGGCTTTTGTTTTGAGTAGTTGAAGATCTTACATTTACTCCTCTTCCTCTTCAGAATCTTCCTCTTCAGAACTCTCTTCTTCAGGAGTTTCCTCTTCAGAACTCTCTTCTTCAGGAGTTTCTTCTTCAGAACTCTCTTCTTCCATTCCTCCTTCTTCAGAACCCTCTTCTCCTTCTTCAGGAGTCTCTTCTTCTTGAGAGGTAAAGAGAGGATATAGTTCGTCTTTAATCATAGTTTTAAATAAAGCGGAATCTTTCTTAAATCCGCTTTTAACGCTTCATTTTCTCTTCGACCTTTTATTACCGTTTTCTGTTGTATATGACCATTATAAACAGTTAAGAGTCTCTGTCAACCCTATTTTGAATTATGGCGGGGAAAATGATAATATACATTTATTACAAGTTAATTTTAAAAACATGAAACCTAAAAAGATTACAGCCTGGCTTTTAATAATTCTGGGGATTGCCCTTATCTTTTGGACCCTTTATTCTTCTTATTCTATTTTCACCGGCAAAAGCTCTGTGCCCGCAGTTTTTGAGAACCAGACAGAAGAGAAAGAAGGAGAGCCGGCAGAGGCAAGAGAGATGGTAAGAGAGGAGATAAGGGATATGATTCCCGCAGAAGCTGTCTACCAGCTTTTAAATCTAATCTCCTGGTCAATCCTCGCCCTTATTTTAATCTTTGGAGGAGGCAGAATTTCCATTATAGGGATCAATCTTTTGAGAAGGAGCTGATGTTCATAGCCGGTCTTCATATCCGGATACTCCAGGGCTGCCGGCAGGGAAATAGAGCCGGAGAGCTTGGGAAGGCAAGCATTTTCTCCAAAGGGGAGCAGAAAGAATTATCCAAAGAAAAGTTCTTGTTTTAATGAAAGCGGATCTCCATATCCATACAAGCTACTCTTTTGACGGCATCTCCTCTCCCAGAGAAGCGGTTGATTCCGCCCTTAAAAAAGGCCTGGATTGTATCTGCATTACAGACCACGGCAGAATAGAAGGGGCTCTTGAAGCTATAGAGTATGCCAAAGGAAAGAACATTCTGGTTATTCCCGGCATTGAGGTTTTGACCGAATCAGGAGACATTCTGGGGATAAACATCAAAGAGAGGATACCGGAAGGCCTTTCCTTAAAAGAGACAGTAAGGGAAATAAAAAGGCAAAAGGGCTTGGCTGTCGTAGCCCATCCTTTTGACTGGCCCGTAGAGAACTTTCTGGGAAGCAGGAAGGACATTAAAAGAGTGAAAGCTGTCGAGGTCTTCAATTCGTCGGCTATTTCTTTTAAAGCTAACAGAGAGGCCTTAGAGTTCGCTGAAAAAAACAACCTTTTTATCACCGCGGGATCCGATGCTCACAGGGCAGAGTATATAGGCAGGGGATACCTTGAAACCTTTGAGGACTTTTCCACAGCAGAAGAATTAATAGAGAAGATAAAGAAGAGAAAGGTTAAAGCCAAAGGCAAACCCTTAAATCTTTTTCAGATATTAAAAAATGCTTCAAGATTCAAGCTGAAAAGAGCTTTTCACTATTGGACACTTAAAAGAAAAAAGTGATATAATTTAAATATATGCTTTCAAATTCCCAAAAAGGAATCACCCTGTACCTTGTCATAGTAATTCTGGCTGTGGTTTTAGCTGTTGCCGTGGGCTTGAGCACTATCTTAATAAGCCAGATTAAGATGATAACAGGAATGGGAAACTCTGTAAAAGCCCTTTATGCCGCAGATACGGGAATAGAGAGGGTCTTAAAGGTTATTCTTGCGGACGAAGATCAGCCCGAACAGCAATATCCGGAAACCGAGCTGGACAATGGGGCAAAGTATGAAGTTAATGTTTTTTGCTGCTACCCAGATGATCCCGACTGTGTTTGGTCAGCTGCAGCTACGCCTGAATGTCCTTTTAATTCGGCTTACTGGGATGAAGACTGCGAGGCTACAGAATACTGTGTCCGTTCTGTGGGAAGTTATGAAGAAGTCAAAAGAGCTATTGAGGTTGAAGTTTATCCTCTAGATTAATATGACAAAAGAAAAGGCCCGCCAGAGGATAGAGAAGCTGAAGAAGGTTATTAACCGCCACCGCTATCTCTATCATGTTTTAGACAGGCAGGAAATATCAGATGAAGCTCTTGATTCTCTGAAAAAAGAGCTTTTTGATTTAGAGTGGGAGTTTCCCGATTTGATAACTCCGGACTCTCCCACCCAGAGAATAGGAGGGGAGCCCTTGGAGAAGTTCAACAAAGTAAAGCATAAAACGCCTATGCTTTCTTTTAATGATGCTTTTTTAAAAGAAGATATGGAGGATTGGCTGAAAAGAGCCGAAGACCTTTTAAGCGAAAAGGAGAAATCAAGAATTGACTTTTACTGCGAGCTGAAAATAGACGGCCTGGCCATAGAGCTTGTATTTAAAGACAATCTCTTTAAGACAGGCTCTACCAGAGGAGACGGGAAAACAGGAGAGGATATTACCCGGAATCTAAAGACAGTAGAAGCTATTCCCTTGAGATTGAGAGAAAAAGAAAAGGTTCTGAAAACCCTTAAAAAAGAGAAAGCGAGAGAAGAGATTTTAAAGAAGATAAAGAACTTTAAGGGTTCTCTGACAATAAGAGGAGAAGTTTTCATTTCCAAGAAGGAATTCCGGAGAATAAACAAAAAAAGAGAGGTTCCTTACGCTAATCCCAGAAACCTTGCTGCGGGCTCTGTCAGGCAGCTGGATCCTGAAATTGCCGCTAAGAGAAAGCTTGACTCTTTCGCTTATGAGCTGATTACCGACCTGGGCCAGAAAACCCATCAGGAAAAGCACCGGATCTTAAGGGCTTTGGGCTTTAAAGTGAATCCTAACAATAGATACTGCAAGAGTCTTAAGGAGGTTTTTGAGTTTCATAAAAGATGGAAAGAAAAAAGAGACAGGCTTCCCTATGAGATAGACGGGATTGTAGTCATTATTAATTCTAACAGAGCATATGAGAAGCTGGGGGCTGTAGGGAAGGCCCCCAGAGGAGCTGTCGCCTTCAAGTTTCCGGGCAGAGAGGCTACTACCAAGGTGGAGGATATAAAGGTGCAGGTGGGGAGAACAGGAGCTCTGACGCCGGTAGCCGTTTTAAAGCCCGTTGAGGTGGGAGGGGTGACTATTTCCAGAGCCACTCTTCACAACGAAGACGAGATTGAAAGACTGGGAGTCAGGATAGGGGACACTGTTATTGTGGGCAGGGCCGGAGACGTTATACCGGAAATAGTAAAGGTCTTAAAGGATTTAAGGACAGGCAGAGAAAAGAAATTCAAGATGCCTTCTAAATGCCCTTTTTGCGGAGGGAAGGTCAAGAAAGCGGATGCTGTCCACTACTGCGCCAACCCCAATTGCTTTGCCAGAGAAAGGAAGCAGTTCTATCATTTTGTCTCCAAGCCGGCTTTTAACATCGAAGGCCTCGGCCCCCAGATAATAGACCAATTAATAGAAGAAAGCCTTGTTTCAGATCCCGCAGACCTCTTTGAGCTGGAAGAAGGAGACCTTCTTCCCTTGGAAAGATTCGCTCAAAAGTCAGCCGGCAATCTGGTTCAATCAATCCGGAAAAGCAAAGAAATTCCTCTTGCCCGCTTTATCTTCGCTTTGGGCATAAAGCACATAGGAGAGGAAACGGCTCAGGATCTGGCCTTTCATTTCGGATCTTTGAAAAACCTTAAAAAGGCCTCTCGCCGGGATTTAGAGGAAATAGAGGATATAGGGCCTGCGGCAGCAGAATCTCTTAAAGAGTGGTTCTCTTCCAAAAAGAACAGAAATCTCCTTAAAAAGCTTGAAAAGGCCGGCCTAAAACTAAAAAGCGCAAAGAGAGGAACCAAGCTGAAAGGGAAGAAGTTTGTTTTAACGGGCTCTTTGGATTCTTTGACCCGAGAGGAAGCCAAAAAGAAGATAAGATCTTTGGGAGGGGAGGCAATAAGCTCTGTATCCAAAGAAACCGACTATCTGGTAGCAGGGAAAGATCCCGGCTCTAAATACCGGAAAGCAAAAGAGCTTAAGGTTGATATTATAAAAGAAGAGGAGTTTTTGAAAATGCTATGAATTATCAAGGGATCCTTTTAAAGCTGGTGAAAGCGGGACTCTTCCTTGTCCTGCTAACCCCCTTGGTTATGGGTCCCTGGGGGCTTACTCTCTCTGCCTATCCCAAAGCTGTTTTCTTCCGTTCTTTAATAGAGATAGTTTTTATTCTCTATCTTTTCCTTCTTTTTTTTGACAGAAAATACTTTCCCAGGATTTCTCTTTTGAGCTGGCTTTTTTTGCTCTTTATAGCTTCTCTTTTAATTACGGGCCTTGCCGGCTTTAACTTTTACCGCAGCTTTTTCGGGGATTTGGAGAGAGCGGAGGGGATATTGCTCCACCTCCATTTTCTGGCCTTCTTTTTAATGCTCTCAGGCCTATTTACCAGAAAGGAGGAGTGGTTTAAGCTTTTTAAGGTTATGGCCGGGGTTTCCGGAATATCAAGCTTTATAGCCCTGCTTCAGAGGCTGGATGTCTGGCATTTTTACGGGGTAAGCCTGCCGGGAAGGGTCTCGGGCACTCTTTCTAACCCTGACTTTTTCGGCCCCTACATTGTCCTTTCTATCTTTCTGACTCTTTTTGTTTTTTTAATAGAAAAAGAAAAAGATATGAAGTTCGTCTGGACGGCTCTGATATTTCTCCATTCTTTCACCCTCATTCTTTCCAGAACCAGAGGGGCCTGGGTTGCTTTGGCTCTGGCTCTGCTCTTCTGCTTTTTCCTTTGGTTTTTCAAGTATTCCGGCTCTCAGAGAAAGAAAACGGCCTTCTTGGTTTTGGCTTTGAGCTTTATTCTTCTTATTCTGGTTGTCAACAAGGATAATATTGAGAACGGCCTCTTAAAGAGGGCTTTAAGCGTTTTTGAGCTTTCTTTCGGCTCCCGGGGGGATGTCTGGGAGATATCCCTTGAGGCCTTCAAGGAAAACCCTCTTTTAGGCTGGGGCCCTGAATCTTTCTCTTATGTTTTCTACAAATACTTTAAGGCGGACTATTTCTCTGAAATTCCGGAAGGAATGTATTTTGACTACGCCCACAACAAGGTATTCAACCTCTTGGTGAGCTCGGGCCTTTTGGGCCTTTTCTCCTGGCTTGCTCTTTTGGGAGGAGCTTTCTATCTTCTCTTTAAAAAAGTCCTTTTAGAGAAAAAACTGGTTTTAATCCTCTCTGTTTTCCTTGCCGCCTATTTTTTCCAGTCCCTGACCGTTTTTGACACTATTTCAATCTATCTGCTTTTATTCTCGGTTCTGGCCTTTATTAATGTTTTAGCAGGAAAAGCGGTAGCTCCGAGGAAAGAATGGGTGGCAGCTCTTGGCATTCCTCTCCTTGTTCTCTCCCTTTTCTCTTTGTATTTTGTTAATTTAAAGCCGACTCTGGCCGCCTCCGCTTTCCCTTCTAATATAGAGTACGAGCAAAAAGACCCTTCTAGGGCCGTCTCAGAGTACAGCAGGGCCTCAGAAGGCAATATCTACAAAGACGACCTGAAGTTTATTACCGTAGAAAGAGGCCTTCTTCTGCTGGAAAAAGGAAAGAGAGAAGAAGAAATAGTAAAAACCATTTACCGGGCAAAAGATTCCCTCGAAAGTCTGGCAGCCGAACCCGAGAGAAGGCCTGTTGACACTTTGGAGTATCTGGCCAGAACCTATCAATGGAATTATCTTTTTTTCAAGAATAAAGAAGACCTCCTAAAAATGGAAGAGACAGCGATAAAAGGAATGGAGTTTAACGATGAGAGGCCTGAGTTTCACGGCTTAATGGCGGAATTAAAGCTCATTCAGGGAAGAGAAGAAGAAGCCAAAGAGCTTTTCCGGAAGAGAGCTTCCCTTTTTCCTTTGGAGAAGAGGAATTATTACAGAGATCTGGGAGCGGCCTTTGTCAGAATGGGAGAGAGGGAAAAAGCTTCTCAGTATTTTAAAAAGGCGGTAGAAAGGATAAAAGAGCCCAGAACAAAAGAGATCAGCTTTATAGAAAGCGTAGCTGTTCTTTTCTGCAGGGATTTGAAGGATTTGGAAAGCTGCAAAGAGGTTTATCAGAAGCTAAAAGACCTTTTCCCCGAGAGGAAGGAAACCCTTGAAAAGCATCTTCAATTTTTAATTGAAAAGTATTTTTAGATGTTTTCTCTTTTAAGGAAAATTGATTGGATTCTGACATCTTCGGTTCTTTTACTGGCTTCTGCCGGCCTCTTTTCCATTTACAGCACAGAAGGGTTTTTTGAATTTGAGAAACAGGCGGTCTTTTTGGGCATAGGCCTTGTCCTTATGTTCCTTCTGGCTTTTTTAGACTGGAGGGCCCTTCAGAGCAACTCCTATTTGATTTTAGCCCTTTATTTTTTCTCTCTTCTTGCTTTAGCCGGCCTTTTTCTTCTGGCTCCGGTTACCAGGGGAGTGAGAGGATGGTACAAGCTCGGCTTTATATCCCTAGATCCTGTTTCTCTGGCTAAGCTGGTTCTGATAATCCTTCTGGCAAAGTACTTTTCCAAAAGGCATGTTGAAATGTACGGCTTAAAGCATATTATTCTCTCCGGAATTTATCTTCTTTTTCCCGTTCTTTTGATTTTCTTTCAGCCCGATCTTGGCTCTGCCTTAATAATAATAGGGCTCTGGCTGAGCATTCTGGTTGTCTCCGGCATAAGATTGAGAGAGTTTTTAATACTTTCTCTCTGCGGCCTTATTATTCTTCTGCTCGGCTGGTTTTTCTTTCTGGAGGATTACCAGAAAGCAAGAATAATCAGCTTTCTTTCCCCCGAGGCGGATCCCGAGGGAGCGGGCTGGAGCCAGAGGCAGTCCAAGATTGCCATAGGGTCCGGCGGACTTTTCGGCAAAGAGGGCTCTCAGGCGAAATACGGCTTTCTGCCGGAGCCTCATACGGACTTTATCTTTGCCGCCATAGCGGAGCAGTTCGGCTTGGCGGGAGCAGCCGGGCTTTTTATCGTCTTTTTTATTCTCATTTGGCGCATAATTAAAGCCGCTCTCAAAGCTCCCGGAAACTTTCCCCGGCTTTTTGCCACCGGTCTTGCTTCGGTTATTATCCTGCAGGTCTTTATTCATATGGGGATGAATCTCGGCATTCTGCCGGTAATAGGCATTTCTCTTCCTTTTGTCAGCTACGGAGGTTCGGAGCTGATATCTCTTTTTGCCTCTTTGGGCATTGTCCAGAGCTTCAGGGTCCAGTAGTTTTCCACAGGGGGGTTGTCTTCTTTCTGTATATATGATATATTGACAGTTAGAGAATTTGGCCTTGACAAATTTTCTAAAATGAATAAAATCAATAATTAGTTGCTTTTCGGAATCATTTCTGGAGATATTTGGTTTTAAATATCTCTCTTTTATGTATAACTACAGCCCCTTTTCTTAAACTTGAGCTTTTAGTTAAAGCAAACCCTTTAAGACGGGGAACTTTTTGTATCCACAATGCCTAAGGTTAAAAACTTTTCCAAATCCAAGGTTTCTCTAAACAGGCCCTATCTCCTTGCCCTTCAGAAAAAAAGCTGGCAGTGGTTTTGGGACAAAGGCCTGAAAGATCTTTTCTCTGAGGTTTTTCCTATCAAGGACCATACCGGAGAGGAGTTTGAGCTTTGGTTTACAGACTACAAGCTTTCAGAGCCCAAAAGAAAGAACGACATAGAGGCCAAGGAGAACAACGAGTCTTTTGAGGCTTCATTGAAAGTCAAGGTTAAGCTGGCAAACCTCAAAACAAAAGAGGTCAAAGAGCAGGAGATTTATCTGGCGGACTTTCCCCTTATGACAGAAAGGGGGACTTTTATTATAAACGGGGTGGAAAGGGCGGCCATAGCCCAGCTTATCCGCTCTCCCGGATCTTTCTTTACTTCAAGAACGGTTAAGGGAAAAGAGAGATTCGGAGCTAAGATAATACCCAACAGAGGAGCCTGGCTGGAGTTTGAGACAGATGCCTCGGGCTTTATCGGGGTAAAGGTGGACAGAAAGAGAAAAGTTTCCGCCACCACTCTTTTAAAGGCCCTGGGCGGCTGGACAGAGGAGGAAATCAAGAAGAAGTTCAAGGATTTGATAAAAGGAAGCGAAATAGACTATATCGAGAAGACCCTGGAAAAAGATGAAACTAAAAACCAAGGGGAGGCCTTAGTGGAGATTTACAAGAGATTGAGGCCCGGGGACATGGTTACTCCTGATACGGCAAAAGAGCTTATTGAAAATACCTTCTTTAATTTTGAGAGATACGACCTTTCGGAGGTCGGAAGATGGAGAATGGGAAAGCGCCTTCCCGAGCTGGCTCCCGAAAAAGAAGAGATTGAGCCGGAAGACAGAGTTTTAAGAGCAGAGGATGTTTTGGCTGTCATGAGGGAAATTGTCAGGTTAAACAACGATCCCGAGGGAAAGCCCGACCAGATAGACCATTTGGGAAACAGGAGGATAAGAACGGTGGCTGAGCTCTTGCAGAACAGATTGAGAGTGGGCCTGATGAGGGCTGAAAGAATCATTAAAGACAGAATGTCCACTCTGGATCCTCATACGATGACTCCCAACCAGCTGGTCAATCCGAGGCCGGTTATGGCTGTGATAAAAGAGTTTTACACTTCTTCTCAATTGTGCCAGTTTATGGACAACGAGAATCCTTTAGCAGAACTGGAGCACAAGAGAAGGCTTTCTGCCACAGGGCCGGGAGGCCTGACCAGAGAAAGGGCCGGTTTCGAGGTGAGAGACGTCCAGCCCTCCCATTACGGAAGGATCTGTCCTATTCAGACCCCGGAAGGACCCAATATCGGGCTGGTCAACCATCTGGCTTCTTTTGCCTCTGTGAACAAGTACGGCTTTCTGGAAACTCCCTACTACAAAGTTAAAAAAGGGAAAGTGACCTCTGAAATAGAGTTTTTAAACGCTTTTGAGGAAGAGAAATTCAACATCGCTCACGGAGGAGTTTCTATAGATAAGAACGGCAGAATAGAGGCCTATATCCCTCCGGATAAAGTGGAAGCCAGGATTAAAGGGGAGCCCGGAATGGTTCCTGTGGACAAAATAGACTATATTGATGTTTCCACAGAACAGTGCTTTTCTGTGGCAACCTCTTTGATTCCTTTTCTGCAGAACGATGACGCCAACAGAGCTTTAATGGGCTCTAATATGCAGAGACAGGCGGTGCCTCTGGTCCATCCCGAAGCTCCTCTGGTGGGAACGGGTATGGAAAAGACAGTGGCTAAGGATTCAGGCCAGGCTGTTTTTGCAGATGAAGGAGGAACTGTTGCCGCTGTTGACGCCGGTCATATAGAGCTGAAGAGCAAAAAGGGAAGAACCAGGAACTATGAACTGAATGCCTTTATGAGAACCAACCAGTACACCTGTTTTCATCAGAGACCTGCTGTAAAGAAAGGGCAGAAAGTGGCCAAGGGGGATCTTCTGGCAGACGGCGGGGCTATTGACGGGGGAAGGCTGGCTTTGGGCCAGAATGTTCTGGCCGCTTTTCTTTCTTGGCAGGGCTCAAACTTTGAAGACGCCATTATCATATCGGAGAGACTGGTCAAAGAGGACTATTTTTCCTCTATTCATATAGAGAACTTTACTTGCGATATCAGGAACACCAAGCTTGGGCCTGAAATCACTACTTCGGACATCCCCAATGTTTCGGAGGAGAAGCTTAAAGATCTGGATGAGGAAGGCATTGTCAGGATTGGAGCCGAAGTAGGTCCTAACGATATTCTGGTGGGGAAAATATCTCCCAAGGGCGAGGCCGGATTGACAGCCGAAGAGAGGCTTTTGAGGGCTATTTTCGGCGAGAAGGCGAGAGATGTAAAAGACAGCTCTCTGACCATGGAGCACGGCAAAAGGGGAAGAGTGGTTGGAGTGAAGATATTCTCCAGAGAGCAGGGCCATAAACTGGAGCCTGGCATTATTAAAAGGGTGGAGGTTCAGGTGGCCCAGACGAGAAAAATCCAGGCAGGAGACAAGCTGGCCGGCCGCCACGGAAACAAAGGCGTTATCTCCAGGGTGGTACCCGAGGAGGAGATGCCCTTTTTGGAAGACGGCACCCCGGTAGATATTATTCTGAATCCTTTGGGAGTCGCCTCCAGAATGAACATAGGCCAGATTTTGGAAACCCATCTCGGCATGGCGGCTCATAAATTAAATTATCTGGCAGAGTCCCCCTCTATGGCCGGAGCCAGAGAGGAGGATATAAAGGAAGAGCTTAAAAAAGCCGGTTTTTCGGAAGACGGCCAATTCACCCTCTATGACGGAAGAACAGGTTTTCCTTTCCCGGAGAAGATTACTGTCGGCTATATGTATATTCTAAAGCTTGTCCATATGGTGGAAGACAAGATTCATATGAGGTCAATCGGCCCTTATTCTTTGATTACCCAGCAGCCTTTGGGGGGGAAAGCCCAGTTTGGAGGCCAGAGATTCGGAGAAATGGAGGTCTGGGCCCTGGAAGGTTACGGAGCGGCCCATAGCCTTCAGGAAGTGCTTACTATTAAGTCAGACGACGTTATAGGAAGAGCAAAAGCATATGAATCCATTCTTAGAGGGGAAAATGTTAGAAATCCAAATGTTCCCGCTTCTTTCAACCTTTTAGTTTCGGAGCTTAAATCTCTGGGACTGGGAGTGGAAATTAAAAAAATATGAGAGTAGAAGATTTAAAAAATATAAGGATAAAGCTTGCCTCTCCGGAAGAGATTCTGGATTGGAGCTTTGGAGAGGTTACCAAGCCGGAGACCATAAACTACAGAACTCAGAAAGCAGAGAAGGACGGCCTTTTTGACGAAAGGATTTTCGGGCCGGAAAAGGACTACGAATGCTACTGCGGAAAGTATAAAGGGGTGAGGTATAAAGGGGTTATCTGCGACAGATGCGGAGTGGAGGTAACCAAGTCCTCGGTCAGAAGAGAAAGAATGGGGCATATAAAGCTGGCCTGTCCTGTTTCCCATATCTGGTTTTTAAGAGGAATTCCTTCAAGAATAGGGATGGTTTTGGGCGTTCCCATGCAGCAGCTGGAGAAAGTGATCTATTTTGCTTCATATATCATTACTTCGGTAGACCAAGAGGCCAAAAAGGAAGCCCTGGACAAAATAGAAAAGGAGTATAAAAGGGAAATTAAAAAGAGAAAATCAGAGATTAAAAAGAAAAAAGAGCTGGATAAAGCTCTGGAAGATCTCAAAAAAGAAAGAAATCGAGCTAAAGAAGAACTTTCCGGAATAGCTCCCTTAAGGGTTCTTTCCGAGATTGAATACCATGATCTTTCTCTTGACTACGGAGAGGTTTTTGAAGCAGGGACAGGAGCTGAAACCTTGAGAAAGATATTTGAGGGGATTAATGTCAAAAAGAAGCTGAAAGAGCTTAAGAAGGAAGTTGAGAAAGCAAGCTCTGCCTCCAAGAAAAAGATACTGAGAAGGCTGAAATTGTACCAGGCTCTAGACGAAGCCGGCATCAAGCCCGAGTGGATGTTTTTGACAGTCCTGCCTATTCTCTCTCCTGATTTAAGGCCTATGGTTCAGCTGGACGGAGGGAGATACGCTTCTTCTGATTTGAATGATCTCTATAGAAGGGTGATCAACAGAAATAACAGGTTAAAGTACTTGTTGGAAATAGGAGCCCCTGAAGTTATTGTCAAAAACGAGAAAAGAATGCTTCAGGAAGCAGTAGACGCTTTAATAGACAACGGCATGAGAAAGGGCATTTTGACTACGGCTACCACCGGGGGAAAACGCCTTCTAAAATCCCTGGCTGACATGCTCAAAGGAAAGCAGGGAAGATTCAGGCAGAACCTTTTGGGAAAGAGAGTGGATTATTCGGGCCGTTCCGTTATTGTGGTGGGTCCGGAATTGAAGCTCCATCAGTGCGGCCTTCCCAAAAAGATGGCCTTGGAGCTTTTTAAGCCCTTTGTCATAGAGAGAGTTTTAGAAAGAGAGCTGGCTTACAATGTCAGGGGGGCTTCAAGACTGATAGAGCAGGAGACAGACGAGGTCTGGGCTCTGCTGGAAGAGGTAGCCAGAGACAAATATGTTCTCTTAAACAGAGCCCCCACCCTTCACCGTTTGGGCATTCAGGCCTTTCAGCCCGTTTTGACAGAAGGGGAGTCAATCAGGCTTCATCCTTTGGTCTGCAAGGCCTTTAACGCTGATTTTGACGGAGACCAGATGGCAGTCCACCTTCCTCTTTCCAAAGAAGCTCAAAAGGAGGCCGGAGAATTGATGCTTTCTTCATATAATCTGCTAAAGCCCGCTACCGGTCTTCCTATCGTGGCTCCGACTCAGGATATAGTTCTTGGATGCTACTGGATAACCAAGATAGAAGAAGGAGCCGAAGGAGAGGGGAAAGCGTTTTCCGATTACAAGGAAGCGGAGATGGCTCATGAGTTCGGGGGCCTTGATTTGAGAGCCAAGATAAAAGTGAGGATTTCAGACAGAATTGTAGAAACCTCTCTGGGCAGAATCAGATTCAACGAAACCCTTCCCGAGGACTATCCTTTTGCCAATAAAGTGATGAGATCTAAGCTTTTGGAGAAGATAGTGAGCGATGTGGTAGCTAGATACGGCCAGGAAACAATTGAGGACACTTTGGATAAAATTAAAAACCTTGGCTTTGAGAGCTCTACTGTGTCCGGCATTAGCTGGGGAATGGACGATCTGATAATTCCTGATAACAAAGAGGAGATTATTAAAGGGGCAGAAAAAGAAATAGAGACAATAGAGAAGCATTTCAGAAGAGGCCTTTTCTCTCTTGAGGAAAGGAGAAGCAAGATTATTGAGGTTTGGACCAGAACCAAGCTTAAAATAGAGAAGCTGGTTCCAGAGAAGCTGAAAGAATCAAGCTCCATTTTCGCTATTGTAGATTCCGGGGCAAGGGGGAGCTGGTCCCAGCCCGTCCAGATGGCCGGCATGAAGGGCCTGGTTATCAA
>CAZYOI010000001.1:18466-47272 GCA_964648705.1 uncultured Candidatus Saccharibacteria bacterium
TAAAAAAGAGGCAGATGAGATAGGCCAGAACTTTCTCTTTAAAATAGTAGGAAGAACGGTTCTAGAGGATGTTAAAAGAAAAACAGAGAAAGGAGGCACCAGGACAATCGTAAAGAAAGGGGAGATAATAGACTGGGAGAAAGGCCAGGAGATAATAGACAAAGGGGTTGAAAAAGTCAGAGTAAGAACTCCCCTCACCTGCAAGTCAAAAAGAGGGGTCTGTAGCAAATGCTACGGATGGGACTTTAGCAAAAACGAAGAGGTAAAGAAAGGAACAGCTGTAGGTATTGTTGCAGCTCAGGCCATCGGAGAACCGGGGACCCAGCTTACTATGAGAACCTTTCATACCGGAGGCGTTGCCGGAGGGGGAGATATTACCTTCGGTCTTCCCAGGGTTCAGGAGGTTTTTGAGGCGAGAAATCCCAAAGGAAGGGCAGAAATCTCCAAACTGGAGGGCAAGGTGGTAGATATCACTCCGGACAGGGTTTTAAAGATAATGCCTAAGAATAAAAAATCCAAGAAGGATATTTTAGAATACGAGGTATCTCCGAACAAAGCCATTCTGGTCAAGAAGGGCCAGGAGTTCAAGAAAGGAGAGAAGCTTTTTGAGGGCAATCTCAATATAAAAGAGCTTTTCAGAATTACCGGGAGAGAAAACACCCAGGACTACATCCTTCAGGAAATTCAGAAGATTTATGTCTCTCAAGGGGCTATTATTCACGACAAGCACGTAGAGGTTATTATTAAGCAGATGTTCTCCAGAGTTAAAGTTAAAGATCCGGGCGATACTCTCTTTACCGCCGGAGAAGTTATAGAAGAGATTAAAATGAGAGAGGAGAACGAGAAAATGAAAAAGGAAAAGAAGAAGCCTGCCAAAGGCAAGAACATCCTTCTGGGCATCTCCCGGGTGGCTTTAAGCACAGATTCTTTCTTGTCGGCTGCTTCCTTCCAGGAAACTTCAAGGGTTTTAATCAAAGCTTCTCTTGAAGGTAAGGAAGATAAATTGAGAGGGCTTAAAGAAAATGTTATAATAGGCAAACTGATACCTGCGGGTACAGGATTTAAAAAAACCTAAGTCCTTTCTAAAAATTGGCAAAAAAATCTTCTAAAAAGAGGTTTGCTCTTCCAAGCTACACCAAGCAGGCTATTCTGGGGGTTTTAATGATACTCCTGGCTGTTTTGATAGCTTTGAGTTTTTTCGGCAAAGCGGGAATAGCCGGAAAGACTTTTATGGAGTGGAGCAGGTTCTTGATAGGAGAGACCATTTTTATCTTTCCTTTGGTTTTTATTCTCGGCGGTCTGGTTTTAATAAGCAAAAAGTATGATTTTGAGCTCTTTAAGAAAGACAGGACTCTTTTTTGGCCTGTCTTTTTAGCTGTTCTTCTTTTGGTTGTCGGAGCAACGGGCATTCTCGGCTCTTTCAACTCGGGAGCAAGATTCGGCGGAATTACAGGATACGGCCTGAGCTGGCCCCTCTTGAGGTATTTCGGTTTCTGGGCTTCCTTCTTTATCTTTTTAGCCCCCATTTTTATAGGAGGCCTGATCTTCTGGCATTTTTTGAAGCCGGAGAAAAAAGAAAAGAAAGAAGAAAAAGAAAAAAAGCCCTCTATTGTCAAAAAGATATTCAAGCCGAGATTTAAAGTGAAGGAGGTTTCCCCTGAAGTTTCCAGAAAGCCGGAGCCTTTAGAAGAGAAAAGGGAAGAGAGAAAGAAAGAAGGAAAGGCCTCCAAGGCGTTTTCTTTCAATCCTCCCCCTATAGAATTTCTTTCCAAAGAGAAAGGGGCTCCTACCAGCGGGGATACCAAAGAGAATTCAGCTATTATCAAAAAGACCCTGGAGAATTTCGGAATAGATGTCTCGATGTCGGAGATTAATATAGGGCCTACTGTTACCCAGTACACTTTAAAGCCGGCAGAAGGCGTCAAGCTTTCTAAAATTACTACTCTTTCCAATGATCTGGCTTTGTCTTTGGCCAGCCATCCTATTAGAATAGAAGCTCCTATCCCGGGAAGATCTTTGGTCGGCATTGAAGTTCCAAATACAGAGAGAGCCACTGTCAGGCTGGGCAGATTGATAGAAAACCCCAAGTTTCAAGATTCTTCAGCCGATCTGCCCATTGCTCTGGGGAGGAACGTTTCCGGAGAGGCAGTTTACGCTGACATGGCCAGAATGCCCCATATGCTGGTAGCAGGATCTACGGGTACGGGTAAGACCTGTTATTTAAACTCTTTGATTTTAAGCCTTCTTTACCAGCCAAGCACTTCTTTTAAGAGCGCCAGTCCCGAAAATCTTAGATTGATTCTGGTAGATCCAAAAAGAGTGGAGTTTCCCGTTTACAAAGATCTTCCCCACCTTTTGTGTCCCATAATCTATACGGCGGAAGAAACTCTCGGCGCTTTAAAATGGCTTACCGGGGAGATGGAGAGAAGATTTAGCGTTCTAGCTGATGTCGGAGCGAGAGATATCCACAGCTACAACGGGAAAGCTTTGAATAACGGCACAGATCCTCTTCCCTTCATCATTTTAATAATAGACGAGCTTGCCGATTTAATGGCAGCCAGAGGAAGAGACATTGAGGCTTCGGTAGTGAGGCTGGCCCAGATGGCCAGAGCGGTGGGCATTCATCTGGTGGTAGCCACCCAGAGGCCATCGGTTGAAGTGATTACAGGCCTAATTAAAGCCAATATTACTTCGAGAATCACTTTTCAGGTTGCTTCCCAGGTTGATTCAAGAACTGTTTTGGACATGGCTGGAGCAGAAAAGCTTCTGGGAAGAGGGGATATGCTTTATCTTTCAGCCGAAGTTGCCAAGCCCAAGAGAATCCAGGCCCCTTATGTTTCAGAGAAAGAAGTAAAGAAGGTGGTAAAATACATCAAGGAAGAAACAGAAAAAGAAGAGGTTTCCTCTGAAATGGATCCCGATCTGATTCAGGAAACCAAGAAGCCCTCGGAAGGCATCGGGTCAGAGAGCTTTTTTGACGAAGAAGAGCCCCTTTACGAGGAAGCGAAAAGACTGGTTATAGAATCGGGCAAGGCTTCCGCTTCCCTGCTTCAGAGAAGGCTGAGAGTGGGTTATGCCAGGGCTGCCAGACTGATAGACATGCTTGAAGAAAAAGGGGTGGTAGGGCCCCAGGAAGGGTCAAAAGCAAGAGAGGTTTACGGAGAAACAGAGGAAGACGGTTGGCAAAAAGTATAATAAATGTTAAAAAAAACATATGGCAAAGAAGAAAAAAACAG
Source organism: uncultured Candidatus Saccharibacteria bacterium (assembly GCA_964648705.1). GTDB lineage: Bacteria > Patescibacteriota > Minisyncoccia > Minisyncoccales > GWA2-38-27 > CAZDXV01. The sequence continues at coordinate 21,703 of CAZYOI010000001.1, forward strand.
AAAACTTGGATGAAGCTCTGGATGATATAAGGCAGAAGTTCGGCGAAGGAGCCATAATGAAGCTTAGGGAAGCAAAGTCAACAGAAGTTGAGGTGATATCCACCGGAGCCGTTTCCTTGGATCTTGCTTTGGGAGTAGGGGGGATACCAAGAGGAAGAGTGGTTGAGATTTACGGCCCCGAGGCTTCAGGAAAGACAACCTTGGCTCTTCATGTTCTGGCCCAGTCCCAGAAAAAAGGAGGAGTGGCAGCTTTTATTGACGCAGAGCACGCCTTGGATCCCGAGTATGCCCAGAAAATAGGGGTCAATATTGACGATCTTCTAATCTCCCAGCCCGATTCGGGGGAGCAGGCTCTTCAGATAGCAGAAAGCCTGATAAGATCGGGAGAGGTTGACGTCATTGTGGTAGATTCTGTAGCGGCCCTTGCCCCTAAAGCTGAAATTGCGGGAGAAATGGGAGAATACCAGATAGGGCTTCAGGCAAGGTTGATGTCTTCCGCTTTAAGAAAGCTTTCCTCTGTTGTTTCCAAGACCAAGACTTCTGTTATCTTTTTGAACCAGACAAGAATGAAGATAGGGATTTCGTTCGGTTCGCCCGAAACGACCTCCGGGGGCCTTGCCTTGAAGTTCTATTCTTCTGTGAGAATTAATTTAAGAAGGAGGGCCCAGATTAAGAAAGGGGACGATATTATAGGGAACAGAGTGAAAGCTAAAATAGTCAAAAACAAAGTAGCTCCGCCCTTTAAGGTGGCAGAGTTTGACATTTACTACAATGAAGGCATCTCCTATTTTGCCGATCTTGTGAATACGGGAGAAGCCAAAGGAGTGATTAAAAAATCCGGCAGCTGGTACCAGTTTGAGAATACAAAGCTGGGCCAGGGAGTAGCGGGCTCTAAAGAGTTTTTAAGAGAGAATCCTAAAACAGCAGAGAAAATAAAGAAAGCTATTTTTGAGAAAATTAAAGAGGCCTAGTTTTTCCAAATAAAAAACAGCTTTTAAAAGGAGCTGCTTTTTTATTTCGAGGCGGCTATTAAACCCAGATGCCTGGCTCTTTTTACGGCTTTGGTAAGCTTTCTCTGGTGCTTGGCGCAGAGGCCTGTCTTTTTTCTTGATTTTATCTTTCCAAGGTCCGTAAGAAACCTTTTAAGAGTCTCTGTGTTCTTAAAATCAATATCCCTTATATTCCTTTGGCAAAAGTAGCAGTTCATATTAGAAAGGTATGTCTTTAACGTCTACCTCGTCATCGTTTTTCTGGGAAGATTTTTTTGAGTCCTCCTCTATAACGGGAATGTCCTCTTCCTTTTTGGGAGGAGAGCTGGTTTGGCTGTTTTTCGGCCCGAACTGGATGTTCTCTCCTACGATTTCCGTTCTGTATCTTTTGCTGCCCGAGTTGTCCTCCCAGCTTCTGGTCTGGATTCTCCCTTCTATCAAAACAAGGCTTCCCTTGTTTAGATACTGAGAGGTTATTTCAGCCAGTCTGCCCCACAAGACAATGTTGTGGAACTCTGTCTTTTCCTGTTTTTCCTTGGTGTCCGAGTCCGTCCAGACCCTGTTGGTGGCCAGTCCGAAGGTGCACAAAGTCTGGCCTGACTGGGTGCTTTTTACCTCGGGATCCCGGGTTAAGCGCCCGACCAGCATTACTTTGTTTAAGTTCATTATTCTAAAATTTGGTCAATTTTTTTATCTATATCTCCAAGATCGACCTTTTCTTCTTTAGGTTTTTTGACTCCTCTTGTTCTGGCCGGCTTTTCCTTTGATATTTCTTTTTTAGCCAGAGTATATCTTAGAATGTTTTCTTCAGAGTCAAGATGTTTTTTGAGGTCCTCTATATTCTCCGGTTTTAAAGAAAAGCTTGTGCTTATCAAAAAGGCCTCCCTTTTCTTTTCAACTTCATGCCCCAGCTGCCTTTTCTCCGGGCCTGTTGACTTATCTAAAAGACCGCTCTGTTCTGAAACAAAGCTGTTTATCTTTTCTGTGATTCTTGTTAAATCCTCTTCTTGAAGATCAGGATTTACAAGATATGTCAGTTGGTAGTTTCTCATATTTTGAACTCTATTACGTCGCCGTCTGAAACAATGTATTCTCTGCCGGCTGTTTTTATTTCCCCCGCTTCTCTTGCTTTAGCCCAGCTGCCTCTTTCTGCCAGCTTCTGCCAGGGAAGGACTTCTCCTTTGATAAAGTTCTCTTTGAAGTCGGAATGGACTCTTTCCGCCGCCTCAAGGATGTCAGAGCCCTTTTTGAGGGTCCAGGCCTTAGCTTCCTTTCCTCCGGTGATAGTAAAGAAGGTAATCAGCTCAAGGGCATTGTAGCATTTGACTATTAGCCGGTCAAGCTGAGACTCTATTTTCAGTTCTTTCTTTTCTTCTTTTGAGAGCTCTGAGGCCTCTTCTTCTATTTTGAGGTTTAAGGAGAGTTTTTCCCCGTTCGACTCTTCTTTTATATTGTAGAGATATACTTTCGGTTTTGAAGTGAGAAATTGATATTCCTTTATCTCCTCTCTATCAATATCTGTGTTTATTATCTCTTTTCCCTTTTCCAGCTCTCCCTTCACTCTTTTCAGAATATCTTTTTCTTCTTTTTGAAGGGCTTTGCTAACCGTCTCCAAATCCTTCATTAAAAGCTCTGTTTTAATAGTTTCAGCCTCTTTTTCGGGATTTCCCTGGGAGAAATTTTTTAAGACCATCACTATGGCGTCGCACTCTCTAATCTGGGCTAAGAACTGATTTCCCAAACCTTCTCCTTTGTGGGCTCTTTCAACTAGGCCGGCAATATCTACAAATTTGATAACGGTTTCTGTAGTTTTCTCCGGCTTAACTCTTTCAGCTATTTTCTCCAATCTTTTATCAGGAACAGAAACTACTCCCACATTGGGCTCTATGGTGGTAAAAGGGTAGTCTGCAATATCCACTTGTTTTCGGGTCAGGGCCTTAAAAAGGGTGGATTTCCCGACGTTTGGAAGGCCCACAATGCCCACAGAAAAAGACATAGAGTTTCTTTTAATGTTTTATGATATAATGAATTCATGAATAAATCAATTTTCAGATCTTATGATATAAGGGGGGTTTATCCTGAGGATTTAAGCGAGAAAACAGCTTTTAAGCTGGGCCGGGCTTTTGTTGGCAAGACAGAAGCTAAGAATGTAGTTGTCGGAAGGGATATGCGCCTTTCTTCCCCTGATTTGTTTTCTGCACTAGCTAAGGGAATTGCCAGCAGCGGAGCCGATGTCTACAATATAGGGGAGGTTCCCACCGAAGCCCTTTATTTTGCATCAGCTTATTACAAATATGATGCCGGCATAATGATAACAGCCAGCCACAATCCTAAAGAATACAACGGCTTTAAGATGGTAAAAAGAGGGGAAGATGCGATGGAGGTAGTAAGAGGGGAGGAAATGGCCGGGCTTTCCGGGTCTGCTTCTCCGGATAAGGCCGGAGAAGTTAAGGAATTAAGCATTTGGGAAGATTTTATCTCCCATCTTTTTTCTTCTGCGGATGCCGGCAGAATAGGTCCCCTTAAGGCGGTTGTGGACGCCAGCAGCGGCATGGCGGGGAAGGCTCTTCCCCGGATTTTGGAGAGTCTTCCTCTTGAGACTGTTAACCTTAACTTCAGTCCGGACGGGAACTTCCCTTGTCATTCCCCGAATCCCCTGGACGAAAAATCCCAGGCCTTTATTAAAAGTGCTGTTCAAAAAGAGAAAGCGGATTTGGGTTTTATCTTTGACGGGGACGGGGACAGAATCTTTCTGGTTGACGAGAAAGGGGATTTTAAAAGAGGGGACATCACCCTTTTGCTTTTAGCCAAGCATCTTTTGGCAAAAAACCCGGGTAAGGGGATAGTCTATAATGTTATGAGCTCTAGGGCCGTACCGGACTTTATCAAAAAATGGGGAGGAAAGCCCGTCAGAACTCCCGTCGGATTTGTCAACATCAGAGAAGGCCTTATAAGGAACGAGGGAATTCTGGGGGGAGAGGTTTCCGGCCACTACAGCTTTAGAGACAACTTTTACTTTGACTCGGGCCTTATATCCTTCCTTCTCCTTCTGGAGATTGTTTCAGAGTCGGATCTTAAGGTTTCAGAATTGACCTCCGATTATTCTGTTTATCCGAGGAGGCCGGAGCTTAACTTTAAAGTCAAAGACAAAGAGAAAGCTTTGGAAAAGATAAAAGACGTCTATTCTGACGGAAAGCAGGACTTTTTGGACGGGGTGACAGTAGAGTACGAGGACTGGTGGTTTAACGCCCGTCCCTCCAACACAGAACCCCTTTTAAGAGTGGCAATAGAGGCAGATAATGAGAAGCTTTTGAAGGAAAAAAGAGAAGAAGTGGAAAAGATTATTCAGTCTCTAAAATAGTTTAGGTCGTCTCTCCCTTTTTTCATCAGCTCAGAAGAAGAACTGATTTTTAATCCCAAGCGGTCAACTATCTCTATTCCCAGTTTTTGGCATATTTCAGCTTCCGGAATATTGTCTTTTATCCTGTCTCCTCCTTTGGCAAAAATATCCGGATTTATTTGAGCTAGAGTTTTAGATACGCTTTCATCTTCGTCTATACTGGGAACCACTTTATCTACATACTTTACAGCTTTTATCATTTCCATTCTTTGTTCCAGGGGAACTATAACTTTGCTGTATTTTAAAATCTGCTGGCGGTCGTTGTTGACTATAGCTATAACTTTGCCCCCTAGCTCCTTGGCTTTTTTGAAATAGTCTAAATGCCCCGTATGGAGCCAGATAAAATATCCTGAAACAGCTATTTTCTTAGCCATTTAAACCCATTTTATTCTTAGCTTCTTTCAGTGTTGCTTGAGCCAAGACAGATGCTCTCCTGGCTCCTTTGGCCAGAACCTCTTCCACATAGCTGTCTCTGGATTTAAGTTCTTCCCTTTTCTTGCGGAAAGGCTCTAGTTTGTCTGATAGAAGCTGGGCTACTGACTTTTTAAAATCAGCATATCCTTTATTTTTAAACTCTTTTTCTATTTCTTTTGCTGTTTTTCCCGCAAAGAGACCGTAGATGCTGATAAGGTTGGAAATGCCGGGCTTTTTTGGATCCTGTTTTATCTCTTTTCCGGTGTCTGTTACAGCCGACATTACCTTCTTTTTGATTGTCTCCGGCTTGTCAAAAAGGGAGATGTAGCTCCGGGGGCCCAGGGACTTTGACATTTTCTTTTGAGGGTTGTTTAAAGCCATTATCTTGGCTCCCTGGGAGAGATAGGGCTCTGGGAGAACAAAGGCTTTTCCGAACCTTTGGTTAAACCTTTTGGCTATAGTTCTTGTAAGCTCTATATGCTGGACCTGGTCTTTTCCCACAGGAACCTTTTCCGCTTTGTATATTAAAATGTCTGCTGCCTGCAAGATGGGATAATTTAACAGTCCTGCGTTGACGTTCTTTTTAAACTGCTCTGCCTTTTCTTTGTACTGGGTCATTCTCTGAAGATCTCCTACCGGGGTAACCGTGTTTAAAAGCCAGCAAAGTTCGGTATGCTCTTTTAGGTCTGACTGCACAAAAAGGATGCTTTTTTCAGGGTCTATTCCCGCAGCCAGATATTCTCTTGCTGTTTCTAGCGTGTTTTCTTTCAGCTTTTCAGGATTATAGGGAACAGTAAGGGAATGAAGGTCTGCTATAAAAAAGATGCATTCGTTGTTTTGCTGAAGCTCTATCCACTGCTTTATAGCTCCCAGATAGTTCCCTATATGAAGAAATCCTGTAGGCTGTATGCCTGATACTATTCTCATACTTCTATGACCACAGGAAGGATAATCGGCCTTCTCTGGGTTTTAGAGAAAAGGAACTGGCCTATCTTCTCTTTTATCTCGTTTTTGATGTAAACCCAGTTGACAGCTCCTCCTGATCCTGCGGCCTTGTTTACAATGCTTATTATCTTTTTTCTTGTTTGAGCTAAAAGCTCTTTGTTTTCTCTGAGGTAGACAAACCCTCTCGATATTATATCAGGGGAGCCCTTGACTTTGCCGGTCTGCCTGTCTACTACGGCGACAACAACGAACATCCCGTCCTCAGAGAGTATCTGCCTGTCTCTCAGGACAACCTCTCCTACGTCCCCTACTCCCAGTCCGTCTACAAAAATGTAATTGCTGGGGACTTTCTTTTTTTCAACCGAGATGCTGTTTTTAGTTAAGTTTATCACCTGTCCGTTTTCTGCCAGAAGGATGTTCTTTTTAAGAATGCCTTTCTTTTCGGCTATTTCTCCGTGCTCAAAAAGCATAGATACCTGGCCGTGGACAGGCATAAAGAACTTGGGCTTTGTCAGTTCAATCATTTCCTTCAATTCTTCCTGCTGGGCGTGTCCTCCGGCGTGAATGTCCATCATCTGGTAATGGTAAACCAGAGCTCCCTGGCGGTAGAGTTCGTCTTTAAGTATCTGGACAGTTCTTTCGTTTCCCGGAATGACGGAAGAGGAAAAGACGACCTCGTCCCCTTTCTTTATCTTGAAGTGCTTATGCTCTCTGTTGATTATTCTCATCAGGACGGCTCTTTTCTCTCCCTGGGCTCCGGTGCACATAATAGTCACTTCAGAGTCCGGATAGTTCTCTATCTCTTTAGCTTTGATAAAAGTGTTCTTCTTTGCTTTAAGATAGCCCATTCTTTTGGCTATTTCAACATTGCTTTTCATGGAGTATCCCTCTACGCAGACCTTTCTTCCGTATTTTTCAGACAAGGTTACTACCTGCTGGATTCTGTTCAAAAGAGAGGCGAAGGTGGCAGAGATTATTCTTCCCTTTGCCTGCTTGAATATCTTTTCCAGGTTCTTTTCTATTGTTTTTTCAGACAGAGAATGCCCTTCTTCTTCAGCTCCGGTAGAATCCGACATTAAAAGAAGAACTCCCTCTTTGCCCATTCTTCTCAGTTTTTTAAAGTCAATGGGCTTGTCGTTAACCGGGTTTTTGTCAAACTTGAAGTCAGAGGCATAGATAAGGTTTCCGACGGGGGTTTTAATAAACAAACCCAGGGTGTCCGGGATGTTGTGGTTTACATGGAAGAACTCAACCGCAAAGGGGCCCAGCTTTCTTTTGTCTCCGTCTTTTACCGTGTTTATCTTCAGCTTGGGCTTGTCTTGAAACTCATCTTGTCTTTTGAGTATTATTCCTCTAGCCAGGTTTGAGGTATAGATAGGAGGATTTCCTATCTTGTCTATGATATAGGGGACAGCCCCTATATGGTCGTAGTGGCCGTGGTTTATGACAACAGCTATGATATTCTTTTCTTTGCCCTTAAGGTAGCTTATATTCGGAATGATAAAGTCGATTCCGGGCATATCTTCTTCCGGGAAGCGGAGTCCCATATCAACAATTAAAATCCTGCCCTTGTACTCCAAGATCATCATATTTCTTCCTACTTCTCCCAGTCCCCCTAAAGGGATGATTTTTAAGTTTTCTTTTTGGGTCATAATTTTGGTGCCGAGGGCGGGAGTCGAACCCGCAAGGAGTTGCCTCCACGACGTTCTGAACGTCGCGCGTCTTCCGGTTCCGCCACCTCGGCTTTATTTTAAAAAGCTTAAGTCTTTTGGAGCTTCTTTTAACGGTTTTTTAAAGCGGAGCTCTGGAACTTCTTTGTAGTTTTTGTTTCTTATCCAGCCCTCCATTGTGTAATAATAGCATCCTCCTTGTTTTTTTTGGATAAAAGAGTAGTCGCTTTTAGCTTCTTCTGCCATCCAGTTTGCCATTTTGAGGTCTTCTTTCGAAGGATTGATGGTAATATGGGCGTACCCCTTTGGAATAACCGCTATTTCTCCTTTTTCTGTCTTTAGAGCGCAAACATCTTCTATTTTATCTTTTCCTTTCTGCATAAAGAAAATAGCTTCTCCCTCTAAAACAATATACAATTCTCCGTAGTCTCCTACATGCTCGTGTCCTTTTGTTTTGACATATTCTCTGCCTAGCATTCTTGAGGGGATGATAGTTATGTCGTACCTTAGGCCGTTTTTTCTTTTTACCCCTCTGTACATATAGTAAAGCTTTGGGTTGCCGGCCGTTTTCAGCCATTCTTTGTCGTAGATAACATCCTCCATGTCTTTTAAGCATCTGATGTCCGGGTTTTTCATTTGAAAGCTCTTTTAGTTTCAATATACCAGTTTTCTACGCCTATAAAGCGCTTTGAGGGTTCTGTGATCTTCTTTGTTTCAAACCCCTTTATCTCTTCTGAAAGAGAATAAAAGAAAGGGGGATTGTAAAGAAAGACAGCTGGTATGTCCTGGAGGAGGATGTTCTGGAAAGAGGAAAGCTTTTCTTTTCTTGTTTCAGGATCGGGCGACTTTCTGTTTTCTTCCAGCAATTCGTCTGCTTCTGCGTTTTCATAAAGAGCAAGGTTCAAGCCCGGGTCTTCTGCTTGGGAGGAGTGCCAGAAGGGGAAGGGATCGGGAATAGCCCCCAGTACTTCTCCGAAAAGAAGAGCTTCGTAGTCTCTCGGCTTTATTACTTCCTGCTCCAGAGCGGAGGCTGGGTAAGTTTCAATTTCTGTCTTGAATCCTATTTTCTGCCATTGCTCTTTGAGTATTTCAGCTATTTCTATCATCTGCTCCTGCTCTACCGTCTTTATGGCAAAAGAAAGAGGAATAGTTTCTTTGCCGGTGTCAAAGCAGACTTCGTTCAGTTTCTTTCTGGTGGTCTTGCTTACCAGTCCTGTTCCTTCTCTAAAGCCCCAGGGTTCTAGAATGTCCTCTGAATACTTTTCCTGAAATTTGATAACAGCTTCTTCTGTTTTCGGCCCGAAGTATCCTGTTACTTGGCCTTCGGGGTAAACATCAGAGAATCGAGCCAGGCATTTTTGGAGCTCTTCTACTTCTTTTCCGGTATCTTCTTTTTGAAGATTGCTTTTAAAAGTAAAGGCAGCTTCTTTTTGAATTGTCTTTTCCAGAAAGCCGTCTTCGTTCCGGTCTTCAAAGCCCAGGTTTTCTAAAATCTCTTTGCTTCTTTCAAGATTGTACTCATAAGCTGTTTCCGGTTCTGGGAAATTGTAGATTTCAGGCAGAATAGGGGAGTTGACAATAGAGCTTTGTGTTAGAGCGGAATCTTCAGCTTCCAGAATCTCTTCAACCAGGCCTCTCTTGTCTGTTCCCAGCTTTAAAGCCGTTCTGATGTCTTTTTGAGAGAGAAGATCTGACTCTTTCTGATTGAAAAAGAGAGAGAAGTATCTCGGGAAGGACAAAGAATAGCTTTTGTATTTTTTAATCTCTTCAAAGGAACTGAGAGAAGCCCCCTTTATTTTGTTTGACTTTAGGGCTTTTGCCAGTTCCTTTTGATTTTCGAAAAAGCGGAACTCTATTTCTGAGATATTGGGCTTTTTTCCGTGGTATTGGGGGTTTGGCGTCAAAACCAAAGATATTATATTCCCGGGCCTGTCTTGCTTTATCTCTTTTATCCTGTAGGGTCCTCCGGCTACCGGCTTTAGGTTGTATATTTCCAGTCCGAAGTTCTCAGGCCCTATATCTTTCCAGATATGCTTTGGCAGTATTTTGAGAGCGCAGTTTTCCAGAAAAGAGGCGTAGGGCTGCTGGAGGGTGAACTTTACAGTCAGTTCTCCGAGCTTTTCCGCTTCTATCCCGACCCAGTTTTTTCTCAAAGGGCTCTTGTAGGCAGAATCCTGGATTGTCTTTATGGTGTAGATTACATCTTCTGCTGTCAGGGGCTCTTTGTCCTCCCAGGCGAGATTTTCTTTAAGATGGAAGGTGTAGGTTTTTTTGTCCGGGCTTATCTCGTAGCTCTGGACAAGGTCGGGGACCACCTCCATGTTTTCTGTGTATTTCATCAGTCCGGGATAGACAAGCTGGATCAAGTCCTTGTCTGTGTCAGAGTTGGCGTAGACAGGATTTATATGCCTGGGCTGGCCTGCCACCCCTTCTATATGTTTTCCTCCTCTGTCCGGAACCACCTCTGTCTTTTTGAAATAGGCGCTTGTCAGAAGAAAGGCGGCTGATATTAGAAAGATAAAGAGGAAGATGAAAAAAAGAACCTTCTCCTTTTTAGTAAGAACTTTTAGAAAGCGAAGCCATTGGCGTCTGTTCGGCCATCCCGAAAGAAAGTTGGGTTTTCTCATATTAAAAGATTTAAGATTCCGAGCAAGATAAAGAGGATGCCTGAGGCGATAGCTCCCCAGTATATATATTTCTCCATTCCTCTTCTGGTAGAGTAAAAGCTTCCTCCTCCGCCGAAAGAGGAACCTAAAGCAGTTCCTCTTTTTTGAAGAAGGATAAAGGTTATTAAAAGAATAGAAACTATAATTTGAGCTGCCAGCAGGATTAAGTTCATTTTTTTCTTTTAGAGTTGTAGAGTCCCAGAAAGAAGTTCAAAACCCAGAGAATAAGAGTGGTCCAGAAAAGAGGTATCAATCCCTGAATCTCCATTTCTGCGGGAAAGAATACGTCAGCCACCAGCCAGACAAAAAACATATTCATTATCAGGCTGAAAAGGCCGAAAGTCAATACTCTCAAAGGAAGGGTGATTCTGTCAAGAACCGGCTTTACAAAAAAGTTGATAAAGCCGAGAACGGCTCCTATGATAATTAAAGTTTTATAGGTGCCTGTGAAATCCACTCCGGGGACAAAGCGGGCGGCTATAAAGAGCCCTAGAGCCCCCGAGATTATATGGAACAGAAGTTTTGCCATTGTTTTCTCTATAATAGCAGGATCTCAGATTAAGTCAATCTCTCTCAGTTTTCTATGGTAAGCTATGGCAAATCTATGGGCTTCGTCTCTTAGGTAGAGCATCATATTGGAAAGCTCTCTGGGAAGGTCTTTTAAAAGAAGAGAATCTTTTCTTTGCCTAAAGAGCCTGTTTTCTTTTTTAGCCAGAGCTGCCAGAGATATCTTCTTCGGAGTTGCCGAAGCGGCCGCGCTGAGCTGGCCCTTGCCTCCGTCTATTAAAATCATATCGGGATAGCTCCATTCTTTATGATTAAACCTTCTTTTGAGGACTTCCTTTATCATGGCCGTGTCATCGGGCTTTCCCTCTGTTTTTATCCTGAACTTCCTGTAAAGGTCTTTTGCGGGCTTTCCTTTGATAAAAACCGCCATAGAGCCTGTCGCCTTCTGGCCCTGGATGTTGGAAATATCGTAAGCTTCTATCTTCTCTATTTTCTTTTTAAAGAGCTTCTTCAGCTCTTTCTCTATTATTCTATAATCAGTTTCTCTTTTGGGCTTTATTATTTTAGTATGGGAGATTATCCTTTCTAAGGCCTCTATTCTGTCCCTTATCTTAGCCGCTTTTTCATATTCTTGATTGTCCGAAGCCCTTTTCATTTCTTTTTTTATTCTTTTTACCGCTCTATTCTTCCTGCCCCTTAAGACAGCTTTAAGATTTCTGATGTTCTTTTTATACTCTTTAATGTCGGGATCGGGCCCCGGGCAGAGATTAAGATGGCAGAAAGAGCAGGGTTTTTTAGGATGGTTCTTTCTGCTGTAATAGGGGAATATCTTTCTCAGGGTTTTTAAGGACTTCTTTAGGGCCTTTCCTTCTATAAAAGGGCCTATGTATTCTCCTTTTCCTTTCGGCTGATGGGTGATTGATATTACGGGAAGGCCTTCTTTGTCTATTTTGACATAAAAGTAGTTTTTGTCGTCTTTCCAGAGGATATTATATCTTGGCCGGTGTTTTTTAATCAGTTCGGCTTCCAGAATGAGAGCTTCTATTTCAGAGTCTGTTTCAATGTATCCTATTTTTTCCACCCTTTCTATAAAAAGATTGTCTCTGTAAGAGGGTTGCTGAAAGTGGCTTTTCACTCTCTTTTTAATATTAGAAGCTTTGCCGATATAGAGGAGGTGTTTGTTTTTGAAAGCGTAAACCCCCGTTGCTTGGGGCAGAAGAGAGAGTTTTTCTTTTGGCAGAAAAGAGAACTTTTCCATGACTTTATTATTCTAATATGAATTCTCTTTTGATTCAAGCCCTTGAAATAATTTGAAATTCGGGATATAATGGCTTTTACTCTTATGAAAGAAGACTTTATCAAAATCAGAGGAGCCAAGGTCCATAATTTAAAAAATGTCAATCTTAATATTCCCAGGGACCGGCTCATAGTGATTACAGGATTATCCGGCTCCGGAAAATCGTCTTTGGCTTTTGACACTCTTTATGCTGAAGGGCAAAGAAGATATGTTGAGAGCTTGTCTGCTTATGCCAGGCAGTTTCTGGGGGTGATGCAGAAGCCTAAGGTGGACAGAATAGAAGGCATCAGCCCGGCTATTTCTATAGACCAGAAGAAAGGAGCCCACAATCCCCGCTCTACGGTGGGGACCGTTACGGAGATTTATGATTATCTCCGCCTTTTGTATTCCCGGGCCGGAAAGCCCCATTGTCCTGTCTGCGGAAAGCCCATTTCCCGCCAGACAGTGGATCAGATTGTAAACCAGGTTTTAAAGCTTAAGAAAGGAAGAGAGATAACAATATTGGGACCTGTCATCAGAAGCCGAAAGGGAGAGCACAGGGGTACTTTGGAGGAGATAGAAAGAGGGGGTTTTGTAAGGGTTAGAATAGACGGGATAATCTATCGTTTGGAAGAGGCCTTAACTAAGGATCTGGACAGGAAAAAGAAACACACTATTGAGGTAGTGGTTGATAGGCTGGTAACAGGAGAGGATATGGAAAGATCCAGACTGGCAGATTCTCTGGAAATAGCTTTAAGAATGGGAAAGGGCATTGTCGTGGTAGCTGCCAAAAAAGAGGACTTGGTTTTTTCCGAGCATTTTGCCTGCGAGAAGTGCGGCGTATCTCTTCCCGCTTTAGAACCAAGACTTTTTTCTTTCAACAGTCCTTACGGAGCCTGTCCCGAGTGTATGGGGCTGGGAGAGAAGCTCGAAGTAGATCCCGAGCTGGTTATTCCCAATCCGAGATTGACTTTAGCGGAAGGAGCTGTAAGGCCGTGGATGAGAGCTTCTCATAAGATAGGAAGGCAGGGGTATTTCTGGTCCCAGCTTGCCGGCCTTTCAGAAAGATACGGCTTCTCTCTTCATGAACCGGTCAGCAATCTTTCCAAAAAGATAATTGATGTTATTCTTTACGGAGACAAGAGTTTTGAAGGGGTGGTCTCCAACCTTAAGAGAAGATATCACGAGACAGATTCTGACTGGACAAGGAAGGAAATAGAGCAGTATATGGTTGTCAAAGAGTGCCCTAAATGCCGGGGCAAAAGATTGAAGCCTGAAGTTCTGGCTGTAACCGTGGGAGGAAAGTCGATAGACGAGGTAGCAGAGCTTGAGATAGGCAAGGCAGAGAGGTTTTTTAAAGATTTGTCCAAGAAAAAAACCTACCAGACAAAGGTAATAGAGCCTGTAATTAAAGAAATTAGAAACAGGGTCCAGTTTTTAATTGATGTGGGTCTTGACTATCTGACCTTGAACAGGAAGGCAGCCACTTTGGCAGGAGGGGAAGAGCAGAGAATAAGGCTGGCTACCCAGATAGGGTCCAAGCTTACAGGAATCTTGTATATTTTAGACGAACCCTCCATAGGCCTCCACTTCAGAGACCAGGACAGGCTGATAGGAACTTTAAAGAACCTGAGGGATCTGGGAAATACCGTAATCGTGGTAGAGCATGATTCTCAAACCATTCTTTCCTCTGACAGAGTTATTGACGTGGGGCCGGGAGCAGGAAAACACGGGGGAAAGATTATCTTTGAAGGAACTCCCAAGCAGCTTTTAAAGTCCGATACTTTAACAGGAGAATATCTTTCGGGGAGAAAAGAAATAGAAGCTGAGAAAAAAGAAAGAAAGAGAAAGGACTATCTGGCAATAAAAGGGGCCAGAGAGCACAATTTAAAGAATATAGATGTGAGCATTCCCTTAGAGAACTTTGTCTGCGTTACCGGAGTTTCCGGCTCCGGCAAGAGCTCTCTGGTGGACGATATTCTGGCCAGAGCCCTTTTAAAGAGGTTTTACGGGTCAAAAGAAGAGCCCGGCGAATACAAGGAAATGAGGGGTTTGGAGAAGATAAACAAGGCGGTCTTAGTGGACCAGTCTCCTATTGGAAGAACCCCCAGATCTAATCCTGCCACCTATACGGGAGCTTTCGCTTATATCAGAAAGCTTTTCGCCCAAACAAAGGAAGCAAAGATCAGGGGGTACAAGCTCGGCCGTTTCAGCTTTAACGTCAAAGGAGGAAGATGCGAGGCCTGCGAGGGACAGGGACAGATAAAAGTTGAGATGTATTTTCTGCCCGACGTCTATGTGGAATGCAAAGAGTGCAAGGGGAAAAGATATAATAAAGAGGCCTTGGAGATAGAATACAAGGGAAAGAACATTTCGGAGGTTTTAGAGATGACGGTGGAGGAGGCCATGAAGTTTTTTAAAAATATTCCTCCTCTTTATCACAAGCTAAAAACCCTGAATGACGTGGGATTATCATATATAGAGCTGGGACAGCCCGCTCCTTCTCTATCGGGAGGAGAAGCCCAGAGGGTAAAGCTGGCGACAGAGCTTTCCAAGAAGGGGACGGGGAAGACGCTTTACATTTTAGACGAGCCCACCACAGGCCTTCATTTTGACGATATTAAAAAGCTTATTAAGGTTTTAAAAAGACTGGTTGACAAAGGAAATACTGTTTTGGTCATAGAGCACAATCTGGATCTGATTAAGACAGCCGATTGGATAATAGACTTGGGTCCCGAAGGCGGAGAAAAGGGAGGAGAAGTTATAGCGGAAGGCAGGCCTGAAGACATTAAGAAAACTAAAAAGAGCTATACGGGAAGGTATTTGACTTTTTGGAAATAAGGTAGTAGTATAGAATATTCTTTGACACCTTAAAAAGGAGAGAAAAATGATAACTCTTCAATCGGTTCCTCATTATGAAGCGATAGGGAGAGAGGCTGTCGAGCTTTGGGATGACAGCGGATATATTGGTATTCTTTTTCCTTCCAAAGAAGGAATAAAGATTATAAGCGACAGGCTTGGCGGCAATCCTCTCTGCAGAGTTGTTCCTGGGAAGACCGACGGAGTTCCCTCTGTTTTAATTGATTTCAAAAAAACCGTGTGAATATTCGCATGGTTTTTATTCTCTTGACATTTTTTAAATCTTTTCTAAAATGGTAATTACTAAAAAACATTAAATCTATCTATTATGAAAAAGATAAAACCCTTATCAGACAATATAGTTATAGAGCCCATAAAAGAAGAAGAGAAAACCAAAGGAGGCATTCTTCTTCCGGAGACAGCAGACAAGGATATGCCGGAGCAGGGCGTAGTTGTTGCTGTGGGGCCGGGCAAGAAGACCAATTCAGGCAAAACCCTTCCTATGGAGGTAAAGCCGGGGCAGAAGGTTTTGTTTACGAAGTACAGCCCTACTGAAATAAAGGTTGGAGATAAAGAATACTTAATCGCCAAAAAAGAAGATATTTTGGCTGTTATTGAATAATTATGGCTAAGATAATAACTTACTCGGAAGAAGCAAGAAAAAAACTTAAAGAAGGCGTCAACAAGCTGGCTGACGCAGTTAAAGTTACTATAGGCCCCAAAGGTCGCAATGTTGTTTTAGACAAAGGTTATGGTTCTCCCGCTATTACCAATGACGGAGTTTCCATTGCTAAAGAGATAGAAGTAGAGGACAAAACAGAAAACCAGGGGGTTGAGATAGTAAAAGAGGTGGCAGAAAAGACAAACGATATAGCCGGAGACGGAACTACCACCGCCGTTATTCTTGCCCAGTCTTTAATAGCAGAGGGGCTGAAGAATGTAGCTGCCGGGGCAAATCCTCTTGCTTTAAAAAAAGGGATTGAAAAGGCGGTAAAGAAAGTGGTAGAGGGCCTGAAGGGCATATCAAAGAAGATTAATACCAGAGAGGAAATAGCCCAGGTGGCCACTATTTCGGCTGAAAGCGAAGAGATAGGCAATTTGATAGCCGAGGTTATGGAAGAGATAGGAAAGGACGGAGTAGTTACGGTTGAGGAGTCAAAAACTTTTGGCCTGGAAAAAGAGATTGTCAAAGGGCTTCAGTTTGACAACGGATACATCTCTCCCTATATGGTA
Source organism: uncultured Candidatus Saccharibacteria bacterium (assembly GCA_964648705.1). GTDB lineage: Bacteria > Patescibacteriota > Minisyncoccia > Minisyncoccales > GWA2-38-27 > CAZDXV01. The sequence continues at coordinate 37,662 of CAZYOI010000001.1, forward strand.
ACAGACACGGAAAGAATGGAAACTGTTATGGAAGACCCCTATATCCTGCTTACAGACAAGAAGATATCTTCTGCCAAAGAGCTTGTTCCTGTTTTGGAAAAGGCCTCTCAGGCAGGCAAAAAGAACCTTGTTGTTATAGCCGAAGATGTTGACGGCGAAGCTCTGGCTACTTTAGTGGTCAACAAGCTTAGGGGAGTTTTCAACGCTTTGGCTCTTAAAGCTCCGGGATTCGGAGACAGAAAAAAGGAAATGATGCAGGATATAGCTACAGTTACCGGAGCGGAAGTCATTTCAGAGGAGACAGGAATGAAGCTGGAAAACACAGAGCTGGATAAGCTCGGCTCTGCCAGAAAAGTTGTCTCCACCAAAGAGAACACCACTATTATAGAAGGGAAGGGAAACAAAGAAGATATTGATTCCAGGATAAACCGGATCAGAAAGCAGATCGAGTCCGCGGAGTCCGATTTTGACAAAGAGAAATTAGAGGAAAGATTAGCCAAGCTGACAGGCGGCGTGGCTGTTATCAAAGTAGGAGCTGCCACCGAGGTAGAGCAGAAGGCAAAACAGCATAAAACAGAAGACGCTCTTCATGCCACCAGAGCCGCTATAGAAGAAGGAGTTGTCCCCGGAGGAGGAACCGCTCTGTTGAGATTAAGCTCTCTTTTAGAGGACTCTCAGTTTGAAGAAGAGGAGAAGACAGCAGTAAAAATAGTTTCCCGGGCTTTAGAGGCCCCCATAAGGCAAATAGCCGAGAATGCCGGAGCAGACGGCGCTGTAGTGGCTCAGAAGGTAAAGGAGGGGAAAGGGAACTTTGGCTTCAACGCCAGCACTATGAAATACGAAGATCTTCTCGAGGCCGGTATTGTAGATCCTGCCAAGGTAGTCAGGTCCGCTCTTCAGAATGCTTCTTCTGCAGCTTCAATGCTTTTGACTACAGAAAGCGTGGTTACAGAAAAGCCGGAAAAAAAGGGGAAGGAGGCGCCCCAACCCCCCCAGATGCCTTATTGAGGCTTGACAAGTTGTTTGTCAAAAGAGTACAATGAAGTATACTAAAAGGTGATATGTCGGATAAAACTTTTCTAAAAAGGTATACTATAGATTATTTATCTGCATGGACTCCCTTCTGTAGCGGATTTATTGTCCTAAAAATTAAAAGATGAGGGGATAGTGTTGTCAACTTTGTATCGCTTTTGAACACTACCCCTCCAAAAGAGGGGTTTTTAAGACCATGATAGGAAAAAACTACTATCTAACTAAAGAGGGATTGAAGAAGGTAAAAAAGAGGCTTCAGTATCTGAAAGAGGTTAGAGCGGCCAAGACCAAGGGAGAAACTCCCCCTGTTTTGGAGTCAGAAGATCTTAATCCGGAATATCTTTCTCTGCAGGAGGATCTAGATTTGCTGGAAAGAAAGATAGAAGAGCTGGAAGGCGCAATAAAGAACGCCAAACTAATCACATCTCCTCCCAGAAAAGAGAGAGACAGGGTTGGTCTCGGAGCTACTGTTTCTGTTGAGCTTGACGGAGAGGTTGACGAGTTCAAGATTGTGGGAACTATGGAAGCGGATCCCACAGAAAACAAGATATCCAATGAATCTCCCATTGGCAGAGCTTTAATAGGGAAGAAAAAGGGAGATGAAACGGTGGTAAAGACCCAGCTTGTCAATCACAAGTGCAAGATAAAAAAGATTAGATACAAGAGGATTTAAAAATGGAAGCTGTAAAAAAGTTTAATCTTGATGTCACAGAGCTTTCTTCAAAAGAGAAAAAGATATTAGAGAAGCTGGTAGAGGCGGCAGAGAAAATAGCCCCCCTTTATCTGAAACAGAAGAACAATGATAATCTGGGGGCTGATTTTTATCCTGGAGAGGCCACTAAAGAAGAAATAAGGAAAGCGGCAGAAGAAAACCCTGATATTCTGGACCCCTATACTTTTGTGAGAAGAGATAATTCAGGAAAGCTTAAGGCCGTTTTTTTTCATGAAGAGTTTAAGAAAGAACTGGAAGAAGTAGCCTCTCTTTTGGAAGAGGCCTCGGAGATCTCAGAGGACAAGGGCTTTTCCAAGTATCTTAGAGCCAGAGCCGACTCTCTGTTAAAAGGAGACTACAAGAAAAGCGAGGCCGTCTGGCTTAAAACCAAACCTTACAAGATAAGCATCGTTATAGGGCCTATTGAAAGATATCTAGACAGGCTCTTTTTTAAAAAGTGCGCCTATCAGGCCTGGGTGGGAGTAATGGATGAGAAGAGAACCAAAGAGGCAGAAAGGTTCAAGCAGATGATCCTGAAGGGCCAGAGGAAAATTCTGCCCGGAGCCGCCAAGGTGGATATTGAGAAGCTGAGCATCAGGATAGACAGAGCGGCCGTCTATTCCGGACAGAAAGCAGACTCTATGCCCACCGGGACCAATCTTCCAAACTGCGTCAGGATGATGAAAAAATACGGTTCCAAGATAACGGTCTTTACCAGCCCCTTGAATTTAAAGTTTGAAGAAGACCATTATCCAATATTTAAAAAGATATTTGAGAAGAATTTCCAGAAGTCGTATTCAAAAGAAGAGCTTTACGAGGGCTCTTTGAGGTGCATTCTTTTGCATGAAATATCCCACAGCTTGATCAGATACAAGGATGCGGAAAAAAGATTAAAGGAGCTCTTTCCTGTCTTTGACGAGCTCTTCGCCTATGTTCTGGGAATCAAGGCCTCTGCCACCCTTCTCTTAAAGGGAGCTTTAAGCCATAAGGAGCTAGAGTCCATTTTAGTTATGCACATTGCCCGGAACTTTACCTGGTGGCTTGATTCTCTGAAAAATCCCAATGTTTCAGCTTACGCCAAAGGAGCTGCCATAGCCCAGAACTTCTATTTAAGAGAGGGAGGGATAAAGGAAGAAAAGGGCATTTCTTTTCCTGATTTTGCCAAGCTTTTGATCTGCATCCAGGAGCTTTGCTCCGAGCTTGACTACTATATGGCTCTGGGAAGCTATAAAGAGGCCGAGAAGTTTGTAAGGGATTACAGCTCATATCAGTTTTTCAAGGAGTTTTCTCTCCGTTTAAAGGACAATTATTCCCAGCTCTAAAAAAAGAGCGGCTTTAGCCGCTCATTATCAGTCTTTTGAGAAACTCGCCTGCCTGAGAAAAAGTGACCATTCTGGAGAGAGCATATCTTGCGTATGCTCTTTTTTGCTGGGGGTTTAGCATTTCCTCCCATAAAGTATGAAAGTAGTCTGAAATTCCGTAGCAATACTGGTAGGTTCTTAGCAGGGGGTCTTGGACCCAGTTTTTCAAGTTTAGCCTGATTTTTTCTTCTCTTAGAAATGGATGCTGAAGGAGGTACCGGACCAGCTTTTCCGGATCTTCTCCTTCGTTTGCCCGGATATGGGCGTTGTTGTTGAGAAAGTTCCTCAATTTTCTCTGTTCTCTGGCCAGCGCTCCGTAAGGAGAGAGCTGGATTTCCAGAAAATATGAGATAGCATCGGCTATTCCCTCCGAGACAAAGGTATGGGGATCATGCACAGTGGTAAGCCCCAGAGCCGGATTTATCCTTCCTTCCTCAATAGCTTCTTTTACCATTTTCATTTGCAAAAAGTGTCCTCCTATTTCATGCAGCACCAGAAACTCCAGGTCCCCTTTATGCCAGGTTTGGCAGGGATGAAAATTGAGAGTCAGTTCAAACTCTCCTTCTGAGGTCTTGCTCCAGGCCTGCCAATAAGCTTTCTTTTCGGCAAAGCTCAATTTGTAGGGGAGAGCTGCCTTTTCCGAATCAAGAAGGGCCAGAACCCTGGGGAGATAGAGCTCCTGGGCTCTTTTGGCTTCCTTTTCTGCTTCTTCTCTGGTTAATTTCAGGTCTTCGGAAAGCTCTTTAGCTGTTCTTTTTTTGGGAACGCCGAATTCGGAAAGAAGGGCTCGGACTTTCTCTTTCTCTCTTTGAATCACTTCTTCTGAAATAAAGCAGGGTCTTAAGCCAAGAGTGTTGATTATATAAAGTGGAAACGGGATTTCCTCTCCCATTAAAGCTCTCAAATACCAGATGGAAGACTGCAGTTTTGCTTTTAAGAACTGTTCGTCTTCTCTTTGGGGCCTGAGCTCGCTTTCCCCTCTTAATTCTATTAAATGGGAAAGAACTTCGCTTCTTTCTTTAAAAGGGGTTGTTTCCCCTCTTTCCGGAATGAGGTCAAAGTCTATTACTCCGTCCAGTTCATGCCAGCCTCGGTAGAGCGCGATTATCCTTTGAGTATCCATTTCTACCCTTTCTGTTATCAAGGAACAAGGTGCCCCCATTCTATATCCTTTTTCTTCAATGTCAAGCTTGATTTTAAAGACAAGATGCTTTAGAATAGATTTGAGCACTTTAAAAAGGAGAAAGAGATGGCCAAGAAAACCGTTAGCTCCCTGGAAGAAGCAGAGAAGGCAGTCGGCGAGATCGGAAGATGCCAGAGAGAGCTGGCCGATCTTCAGAATGATCTTCAGAAGCAGATAGAAAGCCTTAAAAAGCAGGTTAAAGAAAGAGCCCAGAAGCGCCAGAAAAGGGTAAAAGAGCTTCTTGACGCCCTTTTTGCTTTTGCTCAGAAAAACAGGAGCAGGCTTACAGAAGGAGGAAAGAAGACGGTTGATCTTTCCACCGGTCAGATAAGCTGGAGAAAGACTCCTTTGTCCGTTTCTTTTAAAAACAAAGAAAGAGTGGTTCAAGCCTGCGAAGAGCTGGGTCTGGAAAGATTTCTGCGCCTTAAAAAAGAGCCAGACAAGGAAGCTATGAGAAAGGAGGCTGATGCGGCCTCTGAGATTCCCGGAGTTTCTGTGGGGAGAAAAGAGGAGTTTGTGGTAAAACCCTCTGATTCTGGAAAAGAGGCCACCAAAAAAGTTCCTCTCAAAAAGGAAGCAAAAAGAAGATAGAGCAAATCCCTGCAGCAGTTCTGCAGGGTTTTTTTATTTATTGTATAATAAAAAAATATGAAGAAGGTTATTCTTTTTGTTTTTTCTGCTTTGCTGGGTTTTGCCCTTTTGTTTTTAGTAACAAAGTATGTCGGCTGGGAGGAGATAAAAGAGGTTCTGCTCGCCTTTTCCGGGTGGCAGGGTTTGGCCATTGTGGTTTTGAGCTTTCTCATATGGCTGGTAGAGGTCTGGAGATGGAAGTTTATCTTTAAAGTCTACGGCCGGAGCCTCCCCTTTTTTAAAACGGGGCAGATTCTTTTGAGCAGCTTTTCTCTGTTTTACCTCTTCAGTCCGGCGGCCATATTCGGGGCAGAGGGCTTTAAAATATACTCTTTCAGGAAAAAGTTCTCTATAGAATGGGAGAAGACGCTGGCCGTAAGCCTGATTGAAAGGGTTCAGAGATGGAGCGTAATAATTCTCTTTTTGATACCGGGAGCTGTCGCCTTTCCTTTTCTGACATCTTATTCTTTTGAGAACTACAGGCTTGTAGCTTCGGGGTTTATAGGGATGATCAGTCTGGTTCTTGCCTACTTTTATTACAAGATTATCAGGAGAAAGAGCTTTTTTGACAGGCTCTTGAGGTTCTTTTCTGCAAAGGAAAAGACAGAAAAGATAGAAAAGGATATTTTCCATTTTTACGATATTAAGAAACCCTTTATCTGGCAGGGCCTCGGGATTACTTTTTTAAAGTACCTTTTGATCTTTTCCCGCGTATGGCTGGTTCTTGTCTTTTTGGCCGGCATAGGGTTTAATGTTTTTGCCGTCCTGTCTGTTATGTTCTTTATCTACCTCTCTTATCTTCTGCCTCTCCCCGCCAATCTTGGCGTTTTGGAGGCATCTCAGTTTGTAGCTTTTAAAGCTTTAGGCCTTGGAAGCGCCGTAGGAATCAGCTTCAGCTTTATTATGAGGGGAGCGGAGCTTGTAATGGCTCTTTTGGGCCTTTTCTTTCTTTTTTCTCTGGGTATGAGTTTTGTTTTTAAAAAGATTAGCAATTTAAGATAACTTTTTGTATAATAAGGGATGAAGTTTTCTTTAGAGACAAAAGGATTTACAGATATCATAGATATTACAGAGAGGGTTTCTGAAGCTGTTGAAAATTCCGGGATCAAGGAGGGGATCTGCCTTGTTTCCTGTCCCGGTTCTACCTGCGGCTTTACCACCATAGAATACGAAGAAGGAGCTGTTGAGGATTTAAAAAGAGCTTTGGATAATCTGGTTCCTATGAGAAAAGACTACGAGCACTGTAAGAAATGGGGGGACTGCAACGGATACGCCCATATCAGGTCAGCTTTAATGAGGCCTTTTCTCGCTCTTCCCGTTGAAGGAGGAAAGCCTCTTTTGGGAAGCTGGCAGCAGGTTGTCTTTTTGGATTTTGACAACAGGCCGAGAAAAAGAGAAATAACGATTAAGGTAAAGTAATATGCCAAAAAGGATGAACAGGGTAATAAGGTTTTTAATAGCAAGCGATTTCTTTCTGCTTGGAGGATGGGGATTACTTTCTCCTGTCTTTGCCATCTTTATTTTAGAGAATATTGCTTTAGATCCTGCCAAAGCGGCGGAAGTAGCAGGGTTTTCAGCTCTTACCTACTGGGGAGTGAAGTCCCTTCTTCAGATACCGACCAGCAAGTATTTTGACAGGGTCTACGGGGAAAAAGACGATTACTGGATGATGATTCTGGGCCTTTTTATAAACGGAATCGCCCCTTTCGGGTTTTTGTTCGCCAAAACCCCCTTTCATATCTACGGAATTCAAATAGTCCACGCTCTGGGCATGTCTCTGGTTATTCCTTCCTGGAACGCCATTTTCACCCGGCACATAGACAAAGGCCGGGAGGCCTACGAATGGGCTATGGACAGCACCTCTCTGGGGCTGGCTACGGGAATTACCGGAGGAATAGGAGGCATAGTGGCAGCTCTTTTCGGCTTCAAGCTTATCTTTGTTCTGGTGGGAACTCTCACTCTTTTTGCCGCTCTTTTGCTTTTGTTTATCAGAAAGGACGTTCTTCCTATGGACAGAAGCTTAGACAATCTTTTCTCCCGCTTGAACCTTCTCACTCTTTTAAGGCCGAGTAACAAAAAATGACAAACCGGGAGCTGGCTAAAATCTTCTACGATATTTCCAGGTATTTGAAAATGGAAGATGTTCAGTTCAAGCCCCAGGCCTACCAAAAGGCAGCTCTTGCCCTTGAGGGCTTAGAGGAAGACGCAGAAGACATCTACCGGGAGGGAGGACTTAAAGCTTTAGAGGAGATACCCGGAGTGGGAAAGAGCATAGCTGAAAAAATAGAAGAGTATATTAAGACAGGAAAGATAAAATACTACGAGAAGTTTAAAAAGAAGCTTCCCTTAAAGCTGGAAGAGCTTACTTCTGTCGAGGGAATGGGCCCCAAAAAGGCCAAAGCCCTCTACAGGGAGCTCGGAATAAGGGATTTGAAAACTTTGGAGAAAGCGGCAAAGAAAGGCAAGATTAGAAATCTGGAGGGGTTTGGAGAGAAAACGGAAAAGAATATTCTCCAGGGAATAGAGTTTGTCAAAAGAAGCAAAGGAAGGTTTCTTCTGGGAGAGATTATGCCCGCGGTAAAAGAGATTTTGAATAAGCTGGAGGGGCTGAAAGAGGTTGAGAAAATAGATCTGGCAGGGTCTCTCAGAAGAATGAAAGAGACAATAGGGGACGCGGACATACTTGTCTTTTCCAAAAAGCCCGAGAAAGTGATGGACTATTTTACTTCTATGGACGGGGTAGCCAAGGTCTGGAGCAAAGGCTCCACCCGTTCTTCTATAAGGACAAAAGAAGGAATGGATGTTGATTTAAGGATAGTTCCCAAAAAGAGCTACGGCTCTGCTCTCCAGTACTTTACGGGGAATAAAGACCACAATATACAGACAAGGAAGATAGCTATGGAAAAGGGATTGAAGCTTAACGAGTACGGAGTTTTCAGGGGCTCTAAACAGATAGCGGGTTCTGCGGAAAAAGAGGTTTACAAAGCCATAGGGCTTCCTTTTTTTCCTCCTGAGATAAGAAGAGGAGAAGAAGAAATAGAGGCAGCTTTAAAGGGAAAGCTTCCTGATTTAATAGAGTACGGCGATATCAAAGGAGATCTTCACTGCCATTCTGACTGGGGCGGGGGAGAGAGCTCTCTAGAAGAAATAGCAGACAAAGCGGAAGAGATGGGCTATCAGTATGTAGGCATAGCGGACCACACCAAGTTTTTAAGAATAGAGAACGGCCTGAACGAAAAAGAGCTTGAAAAAAGAAACAAGGAGATAGACAAGCTCGACAAAAAAGTAAAGGTTTTAAAAGGATGCGAAGCCAATATCTTAAACGATGGCTCTATTGACATTAAAGACGAAGCTTTGTCCAAGCTTGACTTTGTAATTGCGGGCATCCACTCTTCTTTTAAAAGAGAGAATATGACAGAGAGGATAATAAGGGCTATGGAAAATCCCAATGTTGATATTATCTCCCATCCTACGGGAAGGCTGATTCAGAAAAGGGATGAATACAATGTTGATATTGAGAGATTGCTGAAAGCCGCTAAAAGGACAAGGACCGTTTTGGAGATTAACGCCTTTCCTTTGAGGTTAGACCTAAAGGATATTTACATTAAAAGGGCTAAAGAACTGGGAGTTAAAATGATAATCAATACAGACGCCCATCAGGCAGACCAGATGAAGTTTATGGAGTACGGCATAGGCCAGGCCAGAAGGGGATGGGCCGAGAAAAAGGACATTATAAATACTTATTCTTTGGATAAGCTTTTAAAATCTTTAAAATAAATGCCTAAAGAAAAGTCAGCCGGAGCTGTAATATTCAGAAGAGAAGATGGTAAAATATACTATCTTCTTTTGCATTACGGAGCGGGACACTGGGATTTTGTAAAAGGGCACGTTGAAAAAGGGGAATCAGAGAAAGAAACAGCAAGAAGAGAGACAGAAGAGGAAACAGGAATAAAAGATTTAAAGTTTATGGAGGGCTTTAAAGAATGGATAAAGTATTTCTTTAAAAAGAGCTACGGCAAGAAAAAGGGCCCCCTTGTTTTTAAAATAGTGGATTTCTTTTTGGCTGAAACCAAAACTAAAAAGATAAAGCTCTCTTTTGAGCACCAGGGCTTTAAATGGCTTCCTTTTGAAGAAGCTTTAAATCAGCTTACTTTTAAGAAGGCCAAGGATATTTTAGAGAAGGCTCATAAGTTCTTGACACAGAGGTAATTCTTTGGTATAATGTAAGTATAAGTTCTTTGATTGGTTCGTCTGGGACGCCGGGTGTTCCGGCGGAAGGGGCGAACCGCAATAAGGAGACTTGCGATGTCTAACAGAACCGACAATATGGTGTCTGGCGCGGGATTGGTAACCTCATTCGTTATCAATCTCATCAATGCTGTTCAGAGAGCAGGAGGATCGTCAGAGGATATCCATTCTCTGGCCGATCCCGAAAAGAGCCGAGCGGTTTGGGATCAGATCGCCCGGATTATCGTGGGAGAAGACTCTGGCGCCCGCCAGACCTTCAAGGTTTTGGTGGACTACACCAAAACCTTGAAAGAGATGATTAGGGAGGGAAAGTACGACTGGGTGAGCAGTAATATCACCCAAGAAAATTTCCCTCTTCAAGGAAAAGGAAGACAGGAAGTGGAGATTCAACTTTTCCATTTCAGTTACGCTGTAGGAAGCGAAGAAGTACTGGAAGAAATGGAAA
>CAZYOI010000002.1:0-30058 GCA_964648705.1 uncultured Candidatus Saccharibacteria bacterium
AATATGACCTACAAAACACCGCTCCTCATAATATTAACAGTCCTCTTAATAGGTTCTGCTGCTCAGGCTGCAGAAGAAACAATAGACGAAGTCATTCAGGATATTGAGGTTAAAGCAGAAGACCTAGAGATAAAAGAGCCCTCTATTCTCCCCGACAGCCCTTTTTATTTCCTCAAAGAGTGGGGGCGGGGCGTGCGCTCTTTTTTCACTTTCAATTCTGCAAAAAAATTAGAGCTGAAGAATAAATACGCAAGCGAAAAACTTCTTGAATTAGAGAAACTAATAGAAGACAACAAGGGAGAAAATATTATTGAAGAAACAGCTCAAAAATACAAAGAAAGAATAAGGGAGGTCGAGCAGGCAGCAGAAAAGATAAAGGAAAAAGCCGAAGAGAACGAGAGGATCAACACCTTTCTGGACAAATACACTCAGCATCAGATTTTACACCAGAAATTACTGGAAAAGCTGGAAGAACAAGTCTCAGAAAATGCTTTTCAGGAAATTCGAAAATCCCGGGAAGAACATCTAGAGAGATTCAAAAACGTAATGTTAAAGCTTGAAGAAAAAGAACTAATACCAGAAAGAATCGGAAATATAATTGAAAAACAGGCAGGAAGCAATTTCAAAGAGCTCAAAAACCTGGAGATAATGGAAAAGATAAGAGAAAAAATGCCAGAAGAGATTCAAGAGAAACTTCAAGAAAAACAGTATGAGATTCTGGATAGTTTTAAGAACAAACTGGAAAATATTTCAGAACAGGAGCAAAACAGGTTCCAAAAGTACATTGAACAGATTCCCGGAAACAAAGAAAAGCAAATGGAAATAATGGAAAAAGTAAGAAACAGGCTTCCGGAAAACAATCAGCTTAAAAAGAGGCTCCAGGAAATAAAAGACAGGGTTTTAAAGCCCGGAGAACCCTCAGGGAAAATATGCCCAGCTTTCTGGGATCCTGTCTGCGGAGAAGACGGCAAAACCTACTCCAACAGCTGTTATGCTGAGAGCGCCGGAGTGGATATAGCTTACGAGGGAGAATGCAAATAGGCATCCCATAAAACAGCCCTTGAGGGGGCTGTTTTTTTATTATAAAATAAAGCCCTATGAAGTACTGGATCAAAACCTTTGGCTGCCAAATGAACAAGTCAGATTCAGAAAGAATCTCAGCCATACTCCAAAAGACAAACCACAGTCCTGTTCAAAATATCAAAGAGGCTGATTTGGCTATAATCAATATGTGCTCTGTGAGGCAGTCCGCCGTAGACAGAGTTTACGGTTTAATACCTAAACTGAAAAACAAGAGGTCTGTTCTCGCAGGATGCATTCTAAAAAAAGACAAAATAAAACTCTCAAAAAGCTTTGATTTTATTCTGGATATCAAAAGCTTGTCTAAATGGCCCGAGATTATAGAAGGGAAAAAGACGGCCCCAAGAAAAAACAAAGCATCAAACTATCTGGATATAAAGCCCTGCTACAGCAATAAGTTTTCAGCAAATATCCCTATAATGACAGGATGCAACAACTTCTGCTCTTTCTGCGTTGTCCCTTACACCAGAGGAAGAGAAATATCAAGACCTGTCAAAGACATTATCTCTGAAATAAAAAAGCTGGCTCAAAAAGGATACAAAGAAATATGGCTTTTGGGCCAGAATGTAAACTCATACGACAAAATACCTTTTCCTGATCTTTTAAGAAAAACAAACGAGATACAAGGCGACTTCTGGATAAGATTTACCTCTTCAAACCCAAAGGACTTTTCAGACGATACAATAAAAGCCATTAAAGAGTCAGAGAAAGTTACAGAATACCTTAATCTTCCGGCCCAATCGGGAGACAATGAAATACTGAAAAAAATGAACAGGCCTTATACCATAAAAAGGTACAAAGAGATAATTAAAAAAACAAGAAAAGAAATACCTGATATAACTCTTTCTACAGACATCATCGTAGGCTTTCCGGGAGAAACAAAAGAGCAATTCAATAACACAGCAAAGCTTCTCAAAGAAATAGAGTATGACATGGCCTATATCGCTAAATACTCGCCCAGACCCCAGACTGAAGCCTCGAAAATGGAGGACAGCGTCCCTCAAAAAGAAAAAAATAGAAGAGAAAAGGTTTTAACAGATATTCTTAAAGAAACAGCCCTTAAAAAGAATAAAGAATACATAAGAAAAGAAATAGATGTTTTGTTTAACGCTAGAACAAAAGGCGGCTGGACAGGAAAAAGCAGAAAGTATAAAACAGTAAAGGTATTCTCTAATAAAAACCTTTTAGGAAAGTTCGCAAAGATAAAAATTACAGACGCTCTTCCTTGGGGGTTGAAAGGAGAAATAAAAAGCCATTCATAAAAGAATGGCCTAGAAAAGAGAGTTTCTTCGGTCTCTTTCAAGAAGAGCCGAAACTAAAAGAACAAGAAACAAGAAAGGAAGGCAAATTATCGCCAATACAGCCCCAAAAGCTTTTCCCATAGCTTTCTCCTTTATCTAGTTTTCAAAAAGCTATTAATTCATTTTAAAAAATGATAACTAAAAAAGCAATAGCAATAGTAGGCCCTACCGCTTCAGGCAAAACAGAACTCTCTGTAAAACTGGCTAAAAAGTTTAAAGGAGAGATAATCTCGGCTGATTCAAGACAGGTATACAGAGGAATGGATATAGGGACGGGAAAAATCACCAAAAAAGAAATGAAGGGCATTCCCCACTATCTTCTTGACGTAGCTTCCCCAAAAAGAAAGTTTACAGTAGTCCAATACAAAAAGAAAGCTTTAAAAACCATAAAAGATATTCAAAAAAGAGGAAAAGTCCCTTTTTTGGTCGGGGGAACAGCTTTCTATATCTATTCAATAATAGACAATATATCAATACCCAGAGTAAAACCCGACTGGAAGTTAAGAAAAGAACTCCAAAAGAAAACAAAAGAAGAGCTTTACAATCAATTAAAAAATCTGGATCCAAGAAGAGCTGAAACCATAGACAAAAACAACAAGAGAAGGTTAATAAGGGCTTTGGAAATAGTTTTAAAAACAGAAAAGCCCGTTCCCCTGCCAAAAAAACAAAAGCTGGATTTTGATTTCCTTATTTTAGGAATTAAAAAACCAAAAGAGGAATTAAAGAAAAGAATAGAAAAAAGATTAAAAAAAAGATTAAAGCAGGGAATGATAGCTGAAGTAAAGAGATTGAGAAAATCAGGCGTTTCCTGGAAAAGACTGGAAAGCTTCGGCTTAGAATACAGATATATTGCTAAATACCTTGAGAATAAAATATCAGAAAAGGAAATGACAGAAAAGCTGCAAAAAGAAATAGAGCATTTTGCTAAAAGACAAATGACTTGGTTTAAAAAAGACAAGAGAATTTACTGGATAAAGAACCGAGAGGAAGCTGAAAAACTAGTCAGAGGTTTTCTCAACTATTGACAGATATGCTTTTAAACTATAAAAGCTTTTTTAAAATCTCAATAACGGTTTCAGGCTTAGCTCTTCCCTTTGTAGCTGCCATTACCTGACCTGTTAGAAACTGCAGGGCGTTTTCTTTTCCTTTTTTATAATCTTCTGCGGCTTTTTCATTCTTGGAAATAACATCTTTCACAATCTTTTCTATCTCCTGCATATCCTCAATCTGAGACAGCTCTCCTTCTTTAATAATATGAGAGGGATCCTTTCCTGCAGAAAACATCTCTTTTAATACTTTCTTTGCTATTTTGCTTGATATTTTTCCTTCATAAATCAAAGTAACAAATTCAGCAAAGTTTTCCGGGGTAATAAGGAAATCATCATCTTCCAGAGAACCTCCTTTCAAAAGCCCCTGAAGGTCTGTGAGGATGTAGTTTGAAGCGAGTTTAATCAAATCCTTGTTCTCTTTCTCTGAAATATCTCTTTCTATTGCTTTGATCCAGTTTTTAAGTTCAGATATTACCTGTTCAAAATACTCACCTAGATCTTTATTAAAAACAAATATCTCAATTTCCTTCTCTCCCAATCCGTACTCTTTTTTGAATCTTTCTCTCTTCTGATAAGGAAGCTCCGGAATCTCAGCTTTTATCTTGTTCAAAAACTCTTCTGAAAACTTCAAAGTAGGAAGATCGGGCTCTGGAAAATATCTGTAGTCATGAGCCTCTTCTTTGCTTCTTTGAGAAACCGTAACTTGCTTATTATCATCCCACCCCCTTGTCTCTTGAACAACCTCCTTTCCTGAATCCAATAGCTCTTTCTGCCTTTCTACCTCATACTCAACAGCTTTTTCTACAGCTTTAAAAGAATTCAGGTTCTTTATCTCCACTTTAGTCCCCTGTTTTTTTCCCGATCTTAAAGAAATATTGGCTTCAACCCTCATCTGGCCTTTTTCCATATCAGCAGAAGAAACATCCAGATATCTTGCTATCAAACGAAGCTCTTCTGCAAACTTTCTTGTTTCTTGAGCTGAAGTCAGATCAGGCTCTGTTACTAACTCCATTAAAGGAACTCCTGCCCTGTTAAAATCAACAAAAGAATCCCCTCCAGAATGAACCAATCTTCCCGTATCTTCTTCTAAATGTATTCTGGTAATATCAATCTTTCTTCCGTCTATTTCCAAAAAGCCCCCTTTACACAAAGGAATATCGTACTGAGAGATCTGGTATCCCTTTGGAAGGTCGGGGTAAAAATAGTTCTTTCTGTCAAACTTTGACAGAGAGGCAATACCGCAGTTTAAAGCATATCCTGTCTTAATAACCTTTCTGACTGCCTCCCTGTTTATAACAGGCAAGCTTCCTGGCTGAGCCGTGCAGACAGGACAGATATTGACATTCGGCTCTTTCTCTTCAGGATCGTTCCTGCAAGAGCAGAACATTTTACTTTGAGTCTTTAATTCTACATGTATCTCCAGCCCTATAACCGTAGCGTATTTCATAAAGAGAAGATTAATTTCAATTTAATTATAGCAAATAAAAGCTCTCGGTTCTAGCCGAGAGCCTGTCTTCTTCCAGATTCTAAACCTTTTTAGCGCTCAGGCCTTCCTCTGAAATCTCAAAATCGTCAAAGATGACAGGAACCCTCTTTTGAACGTCCCTTAAAAGATTAACCATTACTCTTCTAATCTCCCAGTGAGCAGCCGGTCCGCACCTTAAAGCGAAGATGTGGCGCCATTCCCTGAAGTTTGCCGTAATGACAATCTGGGCCTTAATGCCTATAGGAAGAACCTGCCTTGCATCCTGGGGAACCCATCCTTTTTCTCTTAATCCTCTGTACATCTGTTCGTTCAAGTCAGCCCATTCCTGGAAAGAAAGAGGAAGGCTGCTGCCGTCTGGAAACTTTAAATCAACAAGCTTTTCGTCCTTATCTTTGTCTGGAGGGATTACAACCCTGAACTTGCTCTCATCGACGTATCTGGTGGATTCTTGGGTATATGAGGCAAGCCGGTGGCGGACACACTCATGAGTGAAACCACGGGAAACATCGTCGAATTCAACTGACATGCAAGAGTGCTCCAAAACCGATTCATGCCCTCTTTTTCTAAGCATCTCTACAAATTTAGCAGCCGATTCATCTGTAATCTTATCTCTGCTCTGGTAAGCTGTCCTCCCTGCCGCTTCAATCAGCTGAAGAGGATTTTCCCCTTCAATCCCGGCCATAATGGAAAGAATCTTATGAGAACCCCGGTTTTTCAGAATTTCTGCCATTTTACTTCTCCTTTCTGTTTAGAACCTGTGAAAGAACGACCTTTTTTGTCTCTTCAAAAACATCTTCAATAGATCCTTCTCCGTCAATAAGAAAAACATTGTCAAACAAAGAAGGAAACTTTTTGTAATAATCCAAAACCTTTGAAAGCTGTTTTTCTTTCTCAAAGAGAGTTTTTTCCATGCCTCTCTTTTCTATTCTTAAAATACAGGTTTTAGCCGAAACATCAAAAATCAAAGTAAGATCCGGCAGGATAAATTCCCTGTTTTTCTCAATTAATTCCTCCAGACTCAGCCCCTCAGCTGCTCCGTAAGCCAAGGTAGAAAAAAAATACCTGTCCAAAAGAACATATTTTCCCTCTTTCAGAGCAGGAAGAACCACTTTCTCTGTATTTTCTCTTCTGTCTTCAATAAAAAGATCCTGAAGCTCTTCAGGATCGGCCTTCATCTCCTTGTCTAGAACTTTTTTTATCTTTTTTCCTGCTTCAGAATAAACAGTAGGCTCTTTGGAGGATAAAACATCAATTCCTTTTCCTACTAAAAAATCGCGCACAAGCTTCAGCTGGGTGCTGTGGCCAGAGCCGTCCAGACCCTCAAAAACTATAAGTTTTCCAGGATAAGAATTTTTATTGATTGTCATATTCTTCCACCGTGTTATCCATAACATCCAGCTTTACTCCGGCGCTTTTGAACAAATCCAGAGACATTTTATCTGCGTGATATCTTTTTTGGGCTACTACTCTCTTTATGCCCACTCTGACTATCCTCATAGCGCAGTTATAGCAGGGAACTAATTTAGTATAGATTGTCGCCCCTTTTACCCTTATTCCTTCCTGGGCGCACTGCAAAATAGCGTTTTCTTCGGCATGCAGAGTTCTTACGCAGTGCCGGGACTCGTTCCCCTGTTCGTCAATTACCGTCTTCATCATATGCCCGACATCGTCGCAATGAGGCTGGCCCGGCGGAGCTCCCACATAGCCCGTTGCCAAAATAGTGTTTCCCGGACTTACAATAACAGCTGAATTCCGGCCTCGATCGCAAGTGGCCCTCTTGCTGAGAGGCTCCAGCAGATTTAGAAAATATTCGTCCCAATTAGGACGGTTATGTTTGGATTCTTTCATGATTCTATTTCAATACCCATGTTTTTAGCTGTTCCTTCAATTATTTTAACTGCCCGCTCCAAGTCCTTTGTATTAAGATCCGGCATTTTCTTTTTGGCAATCTCCTCAAGCTGAGACCTGGAAACCTTAGCCACCTTTTCTTTGTTGGGAACGCCAGAACCCTTCTCAATCCCCAAGGCCTTTTTCAAAAGCTCTGAAGCAGGAGGCTGCTTTAACTCAAAATTATAGCTTCTGTCCTCGTAAACTGTAATCTCAACAGGAATAATAAAGCCTGACTGCTCTTTTGTAGCGTCATTGAACTTCTGGCAAAACTCTGAGATATTAATTCCGTGAGGAGCTAGGGCGGGCCCCACCGGAGGAGCAGGAGTGGCTTTAGCGGCTTCTATTTGAAGTTTTACTACAGACTTTACTTTCTTTGGCATATTAAAGCTTTTTAATTTGTAAAGAATCCAGCTCTACCGGAGTGTCTCTGCCGAACATATTGACCAAAACCTTAACCTTTCCTTTTTCCTCGTCAATTTCAGAGACCTTTCCGTCAAAATCCTTAAAAGGCCCGTCAATAATTTTAACAGAGTCCCCTACTTTGAATTCAATTTTATGCTGGGGCTCTTCTACCCCCATTCTCTTTTTAAGATTGTCTATCTCCTTTTTGGATATGGGAACCGGAGTGGTGCCTACGCCGACAAAACCCGTTACATTGGGAGTATTCCTGACCACATACCAGGAGTCGTCTGTAACTATCATTTCAACCAAAACATATCCGGGGTATATCTTCTCTTCAACCACTTTCCTTTTACCGTTTTTTATCTTTATCTTTTTCTCTTTTGGGACTATAACATCGAATATCTTATCCTCCACGCCTAAGGATTCAACCCTCTGTTTCAGATTTTTGGTCACAGCGTCTTCGTATCCAGAATAAGTGTGGATGACATACCAGTTTCTTTTTTGAGGTAATCTTTGTTTTGGCATTATATCACAAAATACTTCAAAACTCTCGCGAAGATAAAGTCAAGCCCTCCTAAAAAAACAGCCACAGCCAGAGAAGACCCGATAACAACCAAGGTGTATTTTATAGTCTCCTCCCTGCTCGGCCAGTTTACTTTCTTAACTTCCAATTTAACCTCCTTTAAAAAAGGAGCTATTTTCTGAAAAATGTTTTTCATAGTTTTTAAAAAGGCCTTTCTGGGCCCCTCAGTTAGATATTAACTGAAGAGAAGCGAAAAGTCAACTAGATATCAAGGTTCTCCACCTTTTTAGCGTAGTTCTGGATAAACTTCTTTCTGGGAGCCACCTCTCCCCCCATCAGAGTATCAAATATCTTATCTTCTGCCTTAACGTCTTCAATAGTAACCTGAAGCAGAATTCTGTTCTCGGGATCCATAGTCGTCTCCCAAAGCTGAGAGGGATTCATTTCTCCCAGACCTTTGTATCTCTGGATTGAGAGCTTGACGTTCTTATTCTCCTTCTTAAGCTTTTCTACAAGCTTCTTTCTGCCTTCTTCTGTATAGGCGTATTCTCTCTTTTTCCCTGCCTGGATTTTGTAAAGAGGAGGCTGGGCGATATAGAGGTAGCCTTTCTCAATAATAGGCTTAAAGTACCTGTAAAACAAGGTTAAAAGCAGGGTTCTAATGTGGGATCCGTCAACGTCAGCGTCCAAGGTCAGAATAATCCTGTGATATCTTGCCCTTTCAATGTCAAACTCCTCCCCTATGGCAGTACCTAAAGCTATAATCAAAGATTTAATCTCTTTTGAAGAGAGCATTCTGTCTATCCTTGCCTTCTCTACATTCAAAATCTTGCCTCTCAGAGGCAGAACAGCCTGAAACCTTCTATCTCTGGCGCTTTTGCAACTATTGTGAACAAAAACCCCTGAAGCTAAAGCGAAATTATGAGTATCTTTAACTTCCAAGTCATAAACATCTATTTTTTGCGGCAATTTAATTATCTTTTTAATCTTGTGGTTATAATTTAATACAGTCTCTTTTAATCTTTGCTCAACATAGCGCTTGTCACATCCCTCTGTTCTGTTATAAACTCCATTCTTCAAATTATAGTCATCAGCTAAAAGATGAGTAAAGATCCACTTTTCTTTCTTAGAATCAAAGACCATCTCATATCCATCAATTGTTATTCTGCCGCCTTTCTTGGAATACTTCTTGTAGAGAGGCATTAGAGAATCTTCTGAAATTAAATCTTTTGCTTTTTTATAACTTCCATCTTTCAACATAAATTTATGATCAAGAGTACATCTAATCTCCTCTCCATTATCCAAAATAACCTTTACTACTTCTGTATTAATTTTTGTCTTTCTCGGATACTCTATAAGACCAGCTCCTATACTGCCGTCTTTTTTGATTGTATAACAATAATTCTTTTTCCCTTTTCTGTCCTCCTTAACTAACCGTTTAAAGGAAACATTTCTACCATCTAAAAGGGCGACCTCGGTATCTCCAGAAAAACAACCGCCCGCTGACGAGCCTTCAACAATAAACAATTCTGACTCCTCTGGCTTTTTAGAGGAACAGTCAGCAAGCTTCCCGGGCAGAGCCAGGCCTTCCAGAGCCCCTTTTCTCAATACTGTTTCTTTGGCTGTCTTAGCTGCTCTCCTTGCTCTGGAGGATAAAATACATTTTTCAATAATAGCTTTGGCATCTCTCGGATTCCTCTCAAAAAAGTCAGTAAGGGCTTCGGAAACTACCTGGTCCACAGCAGATTTTACCTCTATGTTTCCCAGTTTCGCTTTGGTCTGGCCCTCAAACTGAGGCTCTTTTATCTTAACGGAAACCACCCCGGTAAAGCCCTCTCTTACATCCTGACCCGAGAGATTGTCGTCTGATTCTTTAAGAAGGTCGTTCTTTCTGGCATAGTCGTTCAATCCCCTGGTAAGAGCCGAACGAAAACCGGTCAGATGGGTTCCTCCTTCCGCTGTAAAGATATTATTGGCAAAGCTCTCCTCGTAGGTCTCATACTCTTCTGTATACTGAAAAGAGGCTTCTACCAATATGTCTTCTTTTTCTCCAGAAGCATAAAAGATATTGTCATGCAGGGGCTTTACCCCATGAGTCAGATATTTGATATATGAAGCTATCCCTCCTTCGAAATAGAAAGTATAGCTTTTACCTCTCTTCTCTCTCCGGTCTTCAAAAGTTATCCTTACTCCGCTTGTTAGATAGGCCTGCTGGCGAAGATGGTTTAGAATCCTCTTGGAATTGAACTTTATCTCGCCGAATATCTCAGGATCCGGTTCAAAAACAACATTAGTTCCCGTACCCTTGCAGCTTCCCTCTTTCTTAAGCTTTGTTTTTGTTTTCCCTTTGGCATACTCTTGAGAATACTTCTTGCCTTCTCTGCAAACCTCCGCCCTTAAAAACTTAGAAAGGGCGCAAACTACAGAAACGCCTACTCCGTGAAGGCCGCCTGCTACCTGATAGGCCTTGCCTCCGAACTTTCCTCCGGCATGCAATGTAGTCATAACGGTCTCCAAAGCTGATTTCTTAGTTCCAGGGTGCCTGTCTACAGGAATGCCTCTTCCGTCGTCTTCTGTCCTGACCCTATTATCCGGCAGCAAAGCAATCTCTATATTCTTAGCATAGCCTCCAATCGCTTCGTCGAGAGAATTGTGAGCCAGAATAGGAGAAAAGCCCGCCACAAAATTCTCGCCTTCCGGAACCGAAATATCATAAACCCAGGGGTGATTATACTTTATCTTCTCTATTTTCTTTACTCTTAAAATACCCAAATCCGAATTCAAAAACTTAAAGGCCTCTCTTTTCAGCTCTATCTTATTTTCCTCCAAAAGGCCCAGAGCTTTATTGCAAGAAATTCCTCCTTTCATATTAACACCGAAAGAATAAGGCCTTTTATGACTTACATTCGAAATAATCTGATTTGCCGGAATGTAATTGATATAGGAAGAACGACTATTCCAGTAAAAATCTAAAGAATAAGAAAGAGATCCCTTTTTTATTCTCAGGGTTCTCTTTCTGCCTTTGTAATTCAGCCCAATAGATCTTTCTTTCTTAAGTCTTTGTTTTCTAAAAGAGTATGTTTTCTCAAGAGAAGAAAGAAGATAAGAAAAACCAGCTATTAGGTCCCGGCTCCCGCTTACCATAGTAAATTTTCTCCTTTCTTCTTTTGAAGGCGAAGTTCCTCCGAGCAGATGGCCGGCAAAAAGTTCACTAGGATAACCGTCTCCCGCCATATAGCCGATTAAATATCTTTCTCTCAGTTCTTTTTCAAGATTGAAAACAAATCCCGGTATCCTTTTGCTGGCGCTTCCTTTCCCTGTTTTTAATATATCTTTGAAAATAAGGGAGATTAGATAGGAATCTATAGCTACCGTCCTAGCTGTCTCATGAACATAATGCGGCTTTGACTCAACCCCGAAGCTTTTTTCTATTAACTTGCAAAGATAGCCTATCAATCTTTTCTCATGAGATCCTAGGCCGAAAACTACCCTGTTAAAAGTATCGCAGGAGCTTTTAACAATACATCCTTCGGCCGCAAAAAGACCTAACAGCTCAACCAAGTCTTTATTGACTTCAATAAAGGGCTTTAAGCTAACTTTACTGTTGTTTCTATTGCCGATTAAACAAGATTCCTTGGCCTTCTTAATGCTTTCTTTCCCTAAGATTCTTAAAAAATTAAAAGGCAGGTAATCGTATCTTTTATAGTCCTGGAAGATATTGGAATAGTGCTGGCTGGAAGCTTTAGCGGCTTTCTTTCGAAGAAGAGGCTTCAGTTTTTCTCTATTCTCATAAGTGAGTAAATTTCCAACATTTCTAAGAATAAGACTTTCCGTTTTATGCTCGGACAAAGACAAAAACTCTTCTATAAGGTCTATTTTGTCTATTTTCTCCCGGGGTTCCGGCCACTTTTTGGGTACTACGACAGGCGTTCCTTTTTCAATATCAGATCCCTTTATAGAAACCACCTTTCCGTCTTTTAAACTAAAAAGAGAATGATAAGGGGTAATCTCAATCGTCCGATTGTTTTGAAGAGTCAAGCGATAAAGAGAACTGTTAACTTTATGCCTGATTAAAGAAAAGGCCGGCTTGAACTTAAGCTTTAATGTTTTTGGATCAAAAGAAAGGGTTTGAATATCAAGATTCTTTCTCAAAATTTCAGCTTCGCCCTTTTTAGCCTTTTCAACAAAGGAGGCGTTCTCTTTAAAAGCCTTGTCAACCAATTCTCCTATCTTTTTTAATTCTGTTATCCCTTTTTCTTTTACAAAAACAGGAGTGCTAAAACTGAGAGAATTATCAACCGTCTCCCAAATTAAATGATGAAGCCCGTCAGGCCCCGTAGACCCTATATACATAGCCGGCCTCTTTCTGACAGGATCAAGCCCCTCTAAAACATAAATATCCTTTGCCCCGTATTCTGTATTCTTTTTTGAAGAAATTTTCTTCTTGGTTTTCTTTTTAGCCATAGTTATTTTCTTACCTGCCATTCGACTTTAGAATCTAAAGCCTTAATGATTTTATCTTGTAATTTGCTTATCTCTTTGTTATCCAGGGTCCTGTCTTCCGCCTGATAGATAATATGGAAAGCGAGGTTCTTTTTGCCCTCTGGCATGCCTTCTCCTTCATAAATATCAAAGAGGTCTATATCCCTAATCAAAGAGCCGCCGGCAGAATTAATCCTGTTCATCACTTCCTCCGCCTTAACCCCTAAAGGAACCAAAACAGCGATATCTCTCACAGCTGAAGGATAGCGGGATATCGGCTGGTATTCCTGATCTTCTGAAGCTTTTTTCTGAAGCTTTTCAAAGTTAATCTCAAAAGCTGTTACTTTTTTGTCTATCTTCACTTTTTTAAGAATATTAGAAGATATCTCCCCCAAAAAGCCGATCTCTTCAGAATCCGCCTTAATTTCAGCGCGCCTCCCCTTTTCCCAAAAGCTCTTTTTGCTTTCTTCGGGCGTTGCTTTAAAGTCATCATACCAGATTTCGCTGATTCCCATCTTCTCTAAAAGATCGTCAACAATTCCTTTTAGCCTGTAAAAATCCTTGCTGTCGGAAAAAACAGAAAGCATTCTTTCTTCTTTCCCCCTGAAAAAAACCTTTCCCAGCTCAAAGATGTCTATTTCATCGAAGTTTCTGCTGTTTTCCTTTATTGTTTTTAAAAGGTTGGGAATCAAGCTTGGCCTCAAATACCCCTGATCTGAGCTTAAGGGGTTTTCAATCTTTGCCAGATCTTTCTTGTATCCAAAATCTTCTGCCTGCTTTTTAGAGATAAAGGAGTAATTGTATACTTCAGAAAAGTTTTCTTTTAAAACATCTTTAACAAAATTCTCCCAAAAGACAGAGGAGTTCTTCTCGGGAGGAATCAAAGAAGAAAAGGGAAACTCTGAAGGAATGTTTTCAAAACCGTAAACCCTTCCAACCTCTTCTATTAAATCCTCCTCTATTGAAAGATCAAGGCGGTAGATAGGGACTTTAACCCCCTTCTTTGAAACCTCAAAGCCCAATCTCTTTAAAATGTCTTTTATCTCTTTATCTTTAATCTCAATTCCAAGCAGCTTTCTTAAATAATTGTTATCAAGCTTTATGGTTTTAGGAGTTCTTTTTTCCGGATAATAATCTATCATTCCTGAAATATCCCTGCCTCCGGCTTCTTTTTCTATGAGGTAGGCTGCCCTCTTTATAGCTTCTTCTGTAAGATTGGGGTCAAGCTCGTTTTCAAACCTCCAGGAAGCATCGGTCTTTAAATCAAGCTTTCTGGAAGACTTCCTTATCAAAGAATAATTGAAATTGGCAGACTCCAAGATTATAGTTTTAGTCCCTTTCCCTATTTCAGCCTTCTTTCCTCCTTTTATGCCAGCCACGGCCAAGGGACCTTCTTTGTCTGATATCACCAGAATGCTGCTGTCCAGCTTGTACCTGTTATTGTCCAAGCTTACAATCTCTTCTCCCTTTTCAGCTCTCCTGACAAAAATACCCCCTGAAACCTTGTCATAGTCAAAGGCATGAAGGGGCTGCCCCGTTTCAAGCATAACGTAGTTGGCAATGTCTACAATGTTGTTTACAGGCTGAAGGCCACAGGCCTCGATTCTTTCTTTAATCCATTTGGGAGAAGGGCCTACTTTAACTTCTTTCATCACTAAAGCTGTATAACGGGAACAGTCCTTTTTGCTTTTAACTTGAATCTTTAAAAGGGAGCTATCTTTTCTGCCCCCGGTTTTCTCCTTCAAGGCCTCTATTCTCTTTCCTGTAAGGGCGGATATCTCTCTGGCCACCCCCAAATGAGAGAGACAGTCGGAAGACCTGTTGGGAAGAACGTCAATATCAAGAAGAAAATCCCCTTTCTTTTTCTCAATATCCTCCACTTCAAAGCTGTGCATAGTCAAAAGCTCTCCTAATTTTCCAGGTTTAGGAAGTTTTTTCTTGAAAAAAGATTGTAGCCAGTTATAGGAAAAAATCATATTTTTATTTTCTTTACTTCTTTTTCAAAAAAGTCTTGAATCTCTTTTTTTGTAACTTCCTTTTCCAAAAAATGAATTCCTATATCTTCAATATCTTTAAGATAAACTATTTGCTCCAAAAAAAGGCGCTTGTTAAACTCATTCTTGTACTTTTTCTCTGCCACATCTATCATCCTTTCCAAAGAAAGATGTTTCCCCTTTAGAATAAAATATAGATCGACATAGTCTTTTAGAATTGGTCTCCTTCCTATGGAATAAGCTTTCATTGCCGAAATATCTTCAATTTTTAAGATTTTGATTCCTTGCAATTCTAGAAAGCCTGAAATTAAAGGGAAAGGATATTTTACAAAATCTATGGTTGTTCCACCAACTTTTACAGTCAGCCGCTCCGGGTTATTAATCTCAACTTCAACTCTGAAATCCTTAAAAACTTTCTTAACTTTGCTTAAAAGGTCTCGAGAAATTTCTTTTTCTGAAAACAAATCGAAGTCAACTGAAACACGATGGCCCATCTGCAAAGCTAAAGCTGTTCCTCCGACTAAATAAAAATTAGGAAAATTCTTAAGCTTTCGAAAAATCTTTCTCCGCTTCAGTTCTATCGCTTCTAGATGCATATTTCATCTTTTTAATTTTTAAAAGCAGAAAAATTAAATTTAAAGCCCTTTTTCGAAAAGCGCTTGCTGGAATATTTCTGATTATTTCTCGAGATTCTCCCAGCCCGTAATATCTAAAAAGCCATTGCCAGTGCTCCCAGTCTCCGTAATTTACAGTTTGTATCATTATCTCCTCTTTATTTTCTTTCAAATCAAGACTTGAAAAATCACAATACCAAAAAAGAGATTTAAAAAAACTTGGTAGTTTTGTTTTAGAATCTGGCTTGTTTAACTTTTTCATAATTAAAACTGCCCTATAAATCTTAAGTCAGAACTTCTGAACAGCCTGACATCGTCAATCCTGTATTTCATCATAGCCAGCCTGTCCATGCCGATTCCAAAGGCAAATCCCTGCCAGCTCTCAGGATTTATGCCAGAAGCTGACAACACGTTAGGATGAACCATACCGGCTCCCAGCAGCTCCACCCATCCTGTCTGAGAACAAACGCTGCACCCCTTTCCTCCGCAGACCAGACAATTAATATCCACTTCAAAAGAGGGCTCTGTAAAGGGAAAGAAGCTGGGCCTCAGCCGGACTTTAACCTCTTTTTCAAAAAACCTGCCTAAAAACTCTTTAATAACAGCCCTAAAATTGGCAGCTGAAACATCCTTCCCCACCATCAAGCCTTCTACCTGATAAAACTGAAAGTCATGAGAAGCATCAGTGGCTTCGTGTCTGTATATTCTTCCCGGAACCACAATTCTGAAAGGAGGGCTATTCTTTTCCATATACCTTATCTGAACAGGAGAAGTATGGGTCCTTAAAACCTTTCCGTTTTCCAGATAAAAAGTATCCCAGGCATCTCTAGCCGGATGGTCCTTTGGAATATTTAAAGCGTCAAAGTTGTAAAACTCTGTTTCAGCTTCAGGACCCTCTATAACGCTAAAGCCCATGCCCTGGAATAACTCCTCTATTTTCCTCTTAACTAAAGTCAAAGGATGTAAACGGCCTGTTGCGGGCTTCCGGCCCGGAATGCTGATATCCAGGCCCCCTTTTTCTTTTTTCCTTCTTGACAAAAGAATGTTCTTTTTTGACTCAATCTTTTCCTCTAAAATCTTCTTAACTTCATTCGCTTCTCTGCCGATCTTTTTTTTGTCAGAAGAACCCTTTAAAGAACGAAAAACCTTGGCAAGCTCTCCTTTTTTGCCCAAATACTCTTTATACACCCCGTTCAGCTCCTTTAAATCAGAGGAGTTTTTTATCCTTTCCAGGGCTTTTTTCTTAATATCTATTAACTCCATATTATACCTATTTTACCTTAAAAAAGGCTCAAAATCAACTCTGCATCTGGGGATAATTTTAAAATAAAAAGCCACCGTTTTTCAGACCGGTGGCTGCTGCTTTTTAGGCGGTTAATTCCGCCCAGTGGCTTTTAGGCTTTAACCTCTTAGAGCCCTTAGCGCAAAGCGGACACTCTGAAGGCTCAACTGCCCAAACCTGCTTTTCAATCAAAGAAACAATCCTTAAACCAGCGTAATCAGCTGAAAATTCGGGCGGCCTGTGAACAAGAGTTCCGATAACAGGCATAAACTTAATTTCTTCTTTGTTTCCTTTTTCTGCCGCTTCCCGAACACTCATCGCCGTTTTCAAGGTTGTAATAAGCTCCTCTATTTGAAGAACCTCGCTGCCCTTCGGAATCTGCCAACGCTTCCAAAGCATCTTTTTGGGGTCCTTAGGATCTTTCTCTGTAAAGCCGTGGGCCGCTCCCAGCAGCTTCGCTGCTTCGTAAGAGAAAGTAATCCCGGCATAAGGCGAACCGATTACCCAGCCAGCCCTCCGGGTTATGTATTTTCCGAGCTTTTGAACAAGATGGCGGGCAAACAATTCGGCTATCGCGGGATAGCAGAGAACCTTGGAGCAATTAAAATATCCGTTGCTGCATTTTCCCGATGTCAATTCTGCATGGGGTTTTGCGGAATTGCCGTCATGAAGCCAGACGGCATCATATTCTTCAAAAATCCCAATGATTTCCTCCTGGGTTAAGGGATTAGAAGAAATTGAAGCGGGATTGGCCTTCAAAAACAACAGTTTTCTCCACAGTTCCGGTCTCATTTCATCCTCCTTTCTTTCACGATACGCTGGCAATTTCCTCGGCAATCCTCCTGGCTGCCTCTGCCGGACTGCCGATTTGCTCTGGCGGTTCGCGGATAGGACGGCCGATAACCAAATAATCGGCTCCCGCCTTAATGGCATCAGCAGGAGTCATAATCCTGCTCTGGTCCCCTTTCACCGCCCACGCAGGACGAATACCGGGAGTAACCATTAAAAGATCGTCGAATTTTGGGTTTTCCCTAAGCACTTCCAGCTCCTGAGGAGAGCAGATGATTCCATCTACCCCTTTATCTTTCAGCATTTCAGCAAAAGCAATTACTTTGGCCTTAGGAGTATCGCCGAAAATTGACCTACACTCGCTTTCCCCGATAGAAGTCAGAACTGTTACCCCTAGAACAAGAGATTTTCCCTTGTTCTCAACTGCTTTTGCAATAGCCTCTGAACCGGCTGAAGCATGAAGGTTGAACATTTCTACCCCTATATCAGAAAGAGTTATTGAAGCGCCTTTCAATGTATTAGGAATATCGTCTAATTTAACATCCCAAAAGTCCTTGCAGGCAAGAATTACAAAAAGGCTTCGGATCCTCGAAAGGTTTTCAACAGCTTCTTCATACTCTGGATTAATCAAGGATCTCAACGCTGAATAGATAAACTGCAGACCGATTTTAAAACAACCAACAAAAGGAGTTAGTTCGTCAACCAAGGCAAGTGCTTTTTCAGGACTGTCAACATCCAAAGCGACAATAATTCTGTCTTTGGGCTCCAACTCAGCGGTTTTCATCTTTATTCTCCTTTCTTTAGCTCTAGAGCTCAGTTCTCTTTCATATCCCGACGCGCAAAAAGCGTAGGACGCCAGGGATAAGGGATAAAGACAGAACCGAAGCTTATAGCTTCAGCTCCAAGCTCCCTCAACTCCTGAATATCCTCAAAGTCCCAGACACTGGGACCTATTACCGGGATAGAAAACTTTGAAGCCAATATCTCAGCAAAATCCCACGTAAAAGGAGAGGCCGCTTTTCCGGAGACTCCTCCTCCGCCAAGATGGGCCAAGGGACTTTCTTTGTTAGGAAAGACGATATCCCAAGGCACGCTGTTAATGGAAAAAGCCTCAATTATCCCCTTAACTTCGGGAATAATCTTTTCTACGTCATGAATTACGGAAAGCTTGAGAATGAGAGGAAATCTGGAAGCGTCTTCTGCGGATTTACAGCAATCGATGATTTTCCCTGCGCTCTCCAAAACTCCTTTCTCCGTATTGGGACAGGAGGCATTCAGCTCCATCCCTACAAGATTAAAACGGTTCAAAGCCATGCACATTTTAAAGACTTCATCCGGCTCCTCGCAGAAAACAGACCCTACCAGAGGTATTTTCCCGGAAATCTTGGGGGCTACCTTTCTGCACCACCATTTATATCCTTTGTTGGTCAGCCCGACAGAGTTGACTGTTCCTCCTTCGATAAGACGGATACATCCGAAAGGGTTGTACCATCTTAAGTTTCCTTTTCTCGGCTCATAAGTAAGCGTTTTTATAACAACCGTGAACAAACTGGGGTCCAGCAGGCCCATCCATCTCAAGGGCTTCTCCCAAAACCATCCTTTTCCGTCAAAAGCAAGAGCTCCGGAAGCTACCATGTACTCGAACCTGTGCCCGTTTGACAGCTTTATCATTATTCTTCTCCTTTTTTCAATGAACCAAAGATATTTTATCCTAATACAATTTCCCCTTATGTCAATACTTGATTTTATACAGAAAATCAGTTAATATGTTACTGCGGGGTGGAGAAGTAGTATCTCGCGAGGCCCATAAATTTTTGTGGCCTAGAGTAGCAATACTCTATGGAAAAATTCCTTAAATTGCCGGAAAACCATTATAGCTCTTTTTGCTACAACGTAATTCGCAAGAATAGACGTGAATGCTAAGAAAAAAAGAGATTTGGTCACCAGCAGCCAAGCTGTTTTCTAAACAGAAGGTTCAGAGACTATAATAGGAATCTCCTTTAAGGAGAATGGGATAGTCCATTCCATTTAGAAATAAATGGTATCACTAAAGAACCTCGAGACGTCAGTGCAACTCTGGCCCCCGCAACAAATTTATCCACATTATATATTTACAAAAAAGAGGGGAAAGCATACGAGACATTGCAAAGAAGCTAGAAAAAGGTTTAATCGAAGGGTTATCAAAAGCCCGCCTTAAAAAAGAATAAATTACGCCGGGGAGTAGAATGGCATCTAAAGCCGTCTCATAAGCGGTTAAAGTGGGTTCGATTCCCGCCCCCGGCACACTGGGGGCGTAGATCAATTGGCAGATCGCATCCTTGTCACGGATGAGGTTGCCGGTTCAAATCCGGTCGCTCCCGCATAAAAAAACACCTCTAAAGGAGTGTTTTTATTAAAGAGAATTAGATAGCCTCCAGATCCCTTAAGGCCTCTTCATAAACCTTAAGCGTTTTCTCTGCCTCTTCTCTGTCTAGGCTGTAGTCTGGATCATGAACCACTTTGTTTCTAGTCCTGTGGGCTTCTTTTATCTCTTCCAGCTTGGGAACAACTCCCTCCTCCACATTATCCAAAACATCTTTTACCGTCTCCTCTTTGTAACCCATTTTCTGGAAAACCTCCCAGAGAAGGGTGTCTGCGTCAATCAAGGCCATTTTGAATTCAGATTCTTTTCCAGATTCCAAGCGCTTTAAAATCTCATCCCATCTTTTTCCCGTCTCTTTTCTTTCAAAAGGCCTGTAAGACAAAGCTTCTGTATAGTCCTCAAGATATTTGCGCTTCAGCCAGCTGTTTTTCAGCAGAAGAAAAACAATCCAGGCAAAAAGATAAAGCCCTACGGCTATAAAGATAAATCTTGCTACTCTGTAAAGAGCGTAGACCTCCGGATTTTTAACAAACTCCAAAAAAGAATTCATTGGGCTATTTTTAATATCTTATGCTCTTCAAAAGGCCGGCCTATTATCTGAAAGCCGACGGGAAGCTTTCCTTTAGTAAAGCCGGCCGGCGCAGAGACCGCGGGCAGACCGACCAGAGACGCCGGAGCCGTAAAAACATCGCATAAATACATAGAAATAGGATCTCTAATCTTCTCTCCCAATTTAAAGGGAGGAGTGGGAGAGGTGGGAGAGAAAATAACGTCAACCTCTTTGAAGGCCTTGTTAAAGTCCTCTATAATCAAAGTCCTCACCCTTTCTGATTTTAGATAGAAATCGTCATAATAGCCGGCAGAAAGAGCGTAAGTGCCGAGCATGATTCTTCTCTTAACCTCAGGGCCGAAACCCTTTTCTCTGCTTCTCTTGTAAACCCCCATTAAATCATCTTCTTTTTCCGACAGGCCGTACCTTATGCCGTCATACCTCGCCAAATTAGCTGAAGCTTCAGAAGTGTTAATGAGATAATAAGTAGGTACGGCATATTTTGTATGGGGCAGACTTATCTCCTTTATCTCGGCTCCCCTGTCCTCATACTTTTTAACAGCTTCTCTTACCAGCTTCTCCACTTCTTTGTCTAAACCCTTGACAAAGTACTCTTTGGGAATTCCTATCTTCACTTTCTTCAAATCAACCTTGCTCTCTTTCCCGGGATAATCTATGCTGGTAGAGTCCATATTGTCTTTTCCCGCAAGCTCTTTAAAAACAATCTCAGCGTCTTCGGCTGTCTTTGTTATAGGTCCTATCTGGTCCAAAGAGGAAGCGAAAGCTATCAATCCGCAACGAGAAACGGCGCCGTAAGTAGGCCTAAGTCCGACAACCCCGCAGAAGGAGGCCGGCTGCCTTATAGAGCCTCCTGTATCAGATCCTAAAGCGTAAACAGCCATATCAGAGGCTACAGCCGCAGCAGAGCCGCCTGAAGTCCCTCCCGGCACCCTCTCTAAATCATGAGGGTTTTTAGTCGGGAAAAAGGCGGAGTTTTCAGTAGAAGCTCCCATGCCGAATTCATCCATATTGGTCTTGCCTAAAACAACAGCTCCCAGATTAAGCAATTTGTCTATAACGGTGGCGTTATAGGGAGAGACATAATCCTCTAAAATCTTAGAGCCAGCTGTAGCTTTTACACCTTCTACTAAAATATTGTCTTTTACTGCCATAGGAGTTCCGGCTAAAAGAGGAATATCTTTGCCAGAAGAGATAAGCTCATCTACCTTTTCAGCCTGAGAGATAGCTAAATCCTCTGTAACTGTAATAAAAGCTGAGATATCCTTATCTTTTTTCTTAATTCTATCCAAGAAAGACAAAGCAAGCTCTCTTGCGGAAAACTTTTTATCAATCAATCCTTTATGGGTTTTTTGAATAGTAAGACCTTTTAAATCCATAAGCTTAATTATCTAAAACCAGTCCTCTTTTCTTTAATCCTTCTGCATAATGTTTTTTGATTTGGGCTGAAGTCAAAGACTCGCTATAAACCCTAACGTTATCAACCCTACAAGATTTTGCCCCGACATGAAGCCCTACAGGATCAACAACAGTGCCCATTTTTTCCCCATCATCAAGAACAAGTATATTATCTTCTTCCCCATTTATAAAAACTTTTGCTATCTCCTTTGATATGTCATAACTTATAACTATGTGAGCCCATTTATCTATTTCTAAACCACTACTATATTCTTTACTATCTACATTTCCGTTGTCATACCATACACCAAAATCAATATCATTGTCTTCAATATGGAGATAAAAATTGGGATTTCTAAAAATCCCATAATAATAATCCGTCTGCTCCGGTTTCAGCCACACTTCTGTTACAACCCTATCAAAACCATTTAAGGTTTTTAAACTGGAGGATTCCAAAACCTCGAAATAATAACTGTAAGGATGACTGCCGTTTCCGAAAATGCCAACTTTGCCCAACTCTCTTATTTCGCTTGAGTCTCTTATTATATTATGATTATTATTCTTACCATGATTATCATTACCAGAAGTATCGCAAATATCATTATAATCAGGATCTGAAGTAGGACAGGTGTCATCTCCTGATTCTTCAAAATTCCACTCTCCAAGAATATAAGCTCCCAAGGCGTTTTTGATGCTGTGGCTAAATTGTAAAGATCTGGCTATTTCAGCCTTCTCTCTAGAACCTTTGATACCGACTAAAACAACACTTGATAAAAAACCTATTACTGAAACAACAACCAGAAGCTCTATAACAGTAAAGGATTTTCTCATTTTTTAAGTATGGACTTAACTTTAAGATAACCTTTTACTGAATCAGGAAACAAACTCTTTATCTTCTCAACTCTTTCAATCTCCTCTGGATAAGCTTTGTCTTCTCTCATAATTTCAAGCTTTTTCTCAAAGAATCTCTCTACTGGATGAAAAGTAGGCTCTATGTCTGCTTTTACCTCGTCTAAAGCCTCAAAGTAATCTAAAATAGAAGAAAGCTCTTTCTGGAACTTCTCTATTTCCTTTTCAGACAATCCCATTCTGGCAAGCTCTGCTATATGTTTTACTTCTTTTTTGTCTATCATTTTGGAGCCTCCATTTGGTCTGTTTCTGTCAAAACCTCATGGAGATCGTCTAAGTTTTCCAAAACCAGGCCTGCTCCCCTCACTACGGCAGTCATAGAGTCTTCAATAAGCCTGGTGGGTATTTTCACTTCCTGCTGGATTAAAACATCAAGCTTTTTTAAAAGGCTTCCTCCTCCGGCCAGATAAATCCCCTTGCTCATAATGTCTGCCACAAGCTCTGGCGGGGTCTCTTCAATAGTGTCTTTTACAGAGGTTACTATCTGCTTTACGGACTTTTCCATGGCTTTCCTAATATCCTTGTCTGAAACTATAATCTCCTCCGGCAGACCGGTTACCAGATTCCTCCCCCTCAGAGGCATTTCAAAAGACTCCTCCAAAGGGAGAGCTGAACCTATGTTGATTTTAGCTTTCTCTGCTCCCCTTTCCCCTATTAAAAGCTTGTATTCCTCCTGAGCGTACCTGACAATATCCTGGTTGAACTTGTCCCCCGCTATTCTTAAGCTTTTAGCTAAAACAATTCCTCCCAGAGAAATAACTGCTACCTCGGTGGTTCCTCCCCCTATGTCCACTACAAAGTTGCCTCCGGGCTCCTGAACGTCCAAACGAGCTCCAATGGCTGCCGCCATAGGCTCTTCTATTAAAAAGACCTGCCTTGCTCCAGCATTCCTGGCAGCGTCGCAGACAGCCTTCTTTTCAACTTCTGTTACGCCGTAAGGTATGCCCACTATCACTCTGGGCCTGGGCCCTATGATAAACTTTCTCTTATGGACCTTCTCAATGAAATATCTAAGCATCTCTTCTGTAACTTCAAAGTCAGAAACCACCCCTTCCACCAAGGGACGGGTGGCTGTGATATACTCCGGGGTTCTCCCAACCATCCTCTGGGCTTCAGTCCCTATAGCCAGAACCTTTCCTGTTTTCTGGTTTATAGCGACAACAGAGGGCTCGTTGATAACCATGCCCCTTCCTTTAACATAAACCAAAGAAGTGGCTGTTCCCAGGTCAATAGCTATATCATGTGAAAATTTGCTTAAAACTCTGTTTATCATATTCAATAAGCTTGAGCGAAAAGCCACTTTTGATTAGTTCTTTTTCCGCAATAAACACATTTTCCCTCAGAAGAATCAGAAAAAAGGGCTCTGGTGGTCGCTTTTGTCTCTTTTTTAATCTTTTCCTCGCATTTAGAATCTCCGCACCAAAAGGCCTTTAAAAAGCCTTTTTCTTTTTTAATTGTTTCTTTAAACTCCCTGTAATCAGAAACTTCTCTGGTATTTTCTTTCAAATGCTCCCGGCTCTTTTCCAGCAGACCTTTCTGAATAGAATCCAGCAGTTTTTCTATTCTGGAAGGCAGAGAGCTAAAAGGAACAGATTCTTTTTCTCCGCTGTCTCTTCTAACTAGAACCGCTTTTCCCTTTTTCAGCTCCTTTTCTCCTATATCGATTCTCAAAGGAACGCCTTTCAGCTCCCAGTAGTTGTACTTCCAGCCGAGGCTGTAATTCTTCCGACAATCAACTTTAACCCTGAAACTCTTTAAACTCTTTTTTATCTTCTCAACTTCTCCGGAGAGCTTCCTGTCTATGCTCCCCTTTTTCAAAACAGGGACAATAACAATCTGAATCGGAGCCAGCCGAGGGGGAAGAACAAGGCCCGAATTATCTCCGTGAGACATAATCAAAGCTCCTATGCTTCTGGTAGAAAGCCCCCAGGAGGTCTGCCAGGGAATTCTTTTCTTCCCTTTTTTATCTGAAAACTTGATATCAAAAGCTTTAGCAAAGTTCTGGCCCAAATCATGAGAAGTGCATCCCTGAAGGGCTTTTCCGTCCGGCATAAGCATCTCGTAGGTATAGGTGGTTAAAGCGCCGGGGAACTTCTCAGAATCCGACTTTATCCCCGTATAGCCGGCAATAGCAAAATATTCCTGATAAAGCTCAACATATTTTTCCATAATCTCTTCTGCTTTATCTACAGCTCCTTTATGCTCGGCATGAACCGTATGGCCTTCTTGCCATAAAAACTCCGTTGTCCTTAAAAACAAGCGGGATCTCATTTCCCAGCGGACAATATTGCACCACTGATTTACCAAAAGAGGCAGGTCTCTCCAGGAATCAATCCAGTCAGCAAACATGCTGTAGATAATGGTCTCTGAAGTAGGTCTTACAACCAGCTTCTCTTTAAGCTTCTTTCCCCCTCCGATAGTAACTATAGCCAGTTCGGGCGAAAACCCTTTTATATGCTCTTTTTCCTTCTTCAAAAACCTCTCCGGGATAAAAAGAGGAAAATAGGCGTTTTCCGCTCCGGCTGTTTTAATCATTTCATCTAAAACATCTTTAATATTCTCCCAGACAGCGTATCCGTAGGGGCGAATCACCTGGCATCCCTTTACCGGAGCGTAGTCTGCCATTTCTGATTTTCTGGTAACCTCCGTATACCACTTGGAGAAATTATCTGTTTTTTTAACCAGATATTCTTTTTCAAAGTTTTTGCTCATTTTAAAATATTCTTATTATGTCCATTACTGTTATAAAGATCATTAAAAGAATCAAAAGGATAAAGAAGGCGCTGCTCACTTTTTCTACAACCTTGGCGTTCAAAGGCTTTCTCCTTATTCTTTCAATAGTCAGAAACAAAAGCCAGCCTCCGTCCAAAGCCGGAACAGGCAGAATATTGATTATGGCCAGGTGGACCGTTAAAACAGCCACAAAGTTCAAGAAATAGCTCGCCCCCAGACCGCCTACTCTGGAAAAAAGCTGGAAAATGCCGACAATGCCCGTCACCTCCATGCCGGCAGGAACACCTTCTCCTTGAAACAAACTGGCAAAAAGCATTCCCCAGCCCTCTATTATTCTCCAAGTCAAGTTTCCCGTAGCCAAAACGCCCCGCCAGACAGCCTGATACCAAGGATAGGACTCCAAGCCCGTTCTCACCAGAGCTACGCCCATAGCTCCCTCGCCTTCCGGAGGAGAAACTCTCGGAATCAGAGAAACCTTCATAATATCTCCTCCTCTCTGAATCTTAAGAGCAACTTCTCTCCCTTTATACTCTTTAACAAGATCTTTCACCTGATCCACCTTGTCTACAGCCAGAGCTCTGCCTTCTATTTCAGCTCCCCTTATAATGTCTCCCGTCTTCAAACCCGCTCTCTCGGCCGGAGAATCTTTAGAAACCCCTATAATCTGAACTTTAGGGTCTGCCGCTCCTTCAGCTGAATCCTCGATAATGGTGGGAGAGCCAAGAGCCATAACAACGCTCAAGAGAACAGCCGCTATAATCCAGAAGGAGATAACT
Organism: uncultured Candidatus Saccharibacteria bacterium; assembly: GCA_964648705.1. GTDB lineage: Bacteria > Patescibacteriota > Minisyncoccia > Minisyncoccales > GWA2-38-27 > CAZDXV01. Next base: position 25,639 of record CAZYOI010000002.1, read on the forward strand.
CCGCCTGCGATTATCAAGGCCTTCTGCCAATAGGGCTTGACACTAAAGCTTCCCGGCTCCTCTATTCTCTTCTCCTGGCCGTATATTTTAACAAAGCCCCCGAAAGGAAGAAGGTTTATAGAATAGAGGGTCTCTCCTATCTTCTTTCCCCAGATTCTGGGAGGATAGCCGAATCCGAACTCCTCCACTTTTACTCCGAACTTCTTAGCTAAGAGAAAATGGCCCAGCTCGTGGAAAAAAATCAATAATATTAAAGATAAAACAGCTATTATTACGATAATCATCCTTCTTTTATAGCTTTCTTTTTATTCTCAACCAAATCCCTGACTTTATTGTTATACTCGTCAACAAGCTCCTGGAGATCCTCTTTTGCCTTAAACTTGTCGTCTTCTCTTATTTCCCCTTTTTCCTCTTTTTTCTGAATGTCATGCCAGGCCTCTTCTCTCCATCTCCTTATCGTTTTCCTCGCCTCCTCCTGCTTTTCTGAAAGAAGGCTTATCAGCCTCTCTCTATACTCTTCGTTCATAGCAGGAAGCTTAATCCTTATTACATCCTGGTCCACTACAGGCGAAGCCCCCAGATCCCCCTTGGCCAGACTTTTCTCTATGGGCTCTAAGTATGACTTGTCCCAGGGCTGGATTACGATCTGCTTCGGATCCGGGGTGGAAATAGCAGCCAGCTGCTTTAAGGGAAGCTTCTGGCCGAAGCAGTCAACCGCCACATCCTCGACCAAAGAAGGATTGGCTCTCCCTGTCCTTATCTTCCTTAATTCTTCTTTTAAATGATTAAGAACTTTTTCAAGCTCCGGTTTGATTTTATCTACGTCTTGATACATGGTTAAAGATGAATTAAAAGATTTTCAATAGCCAGCTTGCAGCTTATATTACTAGTATAAAGCAAAAACTGGGTGCCTTGAAGCTCTTTAAGAAAGCTCAAATTATCAAAAGAGCTTTCTTTTGAAATAATGTGTCCTCTTAGATACTCTGACCAGACAGACAAAACCTCCTCTGCTTCCTCTTTCTCCCTGCTTACTTCTTTAGCGTATTTAAAGCGCTCGGCAAAAGGAGACTCTTTCAGTTTTAAAAGGTCGGAGACAATCCTCTTTCTTTTCTCAAGCTTCCGGGGATCTTCCAGAAAATCCATAATTCTCCCCGGCCTGCCCAGAGAAATAAGAGCGAGATTCTCTGCCTTCTCTTCAGAAAACCCCCTTTTTAAAAGATGCTTTCTGATCAGATCTTTCTTGACGGGAGAGAATCTAAGAGTCTGAACTCTGGAAGTGATAGTGGAAAGAAGGGTTTCTGGATATTCTGTAATCAATATAAGGAGAGTGTTTCCTTTGGGCTCTTCCAAAAGCTTTAAAAAAGAGCTCTGGGCTTGAAAGGTCATCTTATGGGCTTTGTCTATTATCCCTATCTTCAAAGGAGCGGAATAGGGCTTTAAGGAGAGGCGGGAGATAAGCCCTCTTATCTGGAATATCTGGATTTTCTCTTTTTCCGGCTCTATCACAATCAGGTCGGGATGTTTTTCAATGTTTCCGGGGTTATCGTATAAGTATCTCGCAAACTCCAAAGCCAAAGTCCTCTTGCCTATCTTCTCCTGGCCTGAAAAAAGAAGGGCATGGGGGATCTTTCCCAAATCTGCCGCCTTTTTCAGAAAATGCCGCTGTTTTTGATGCCCTATAATCATTTTTTGGACATTATGCTCTTTTTGTAGGCCTCCAGATTTTCCAAAACCACGCCTGTCCCTTTGGCTACGCACAAAAGCGGGTCTTCTGCCACAAAGCAGGGAACGCCGGTGGACTTGGCTACCAGCTCGTCTATATTCCTAATCAAAGCCCCTCCTCCCGAGATAATCATCCCTTTGTCCATAATATCGGCAGCAAGCTCTGGAGGAGTTTCCCTTAAAACCCTTTTTACCACCTGAACAATCTCATGAAGGTTTTCCGATATCGCATCCGAAATCTCATTGGAGGATATTTTAACATTCTGAGGAAGACCGGAAGCCAAATGCCTTCCCCTGATTTCCATCTCCCGAGGTTTTTTCTCAAGAATGGCTGTTCCTATCTTAATCTTAATATCTTCTGCTGTTTGCTCTCCTACGGCCAGATTATACTTTTCTTTAATGTAGTTTGTAATGGCGCTGTCCATTTTATCCCCCCCTACCCTCAAAGAATCCCAAGTAACAACGCCGCCGAGGGAAATAACAGCAACTTCAGAGGTTCCCCCTCCAATATCAATTATCATATGCCCGGAACAGGAATTGATAGGTATGCCGGCTCCAATAGCCGCCAGAACGGGCTCTTTGGCCAGATAAACCCCTTTAGCTCCTGCCCCTGTTCCAGCTTCAATAACGGCTCTTCTTTCTGTAGAGGTGATTCCGGCAGGAACCCCTATCAAGAGCTCCGGCCTCAAAAATCTGAAAGTGCCCGGAACCTTTTTGACAAAATAGCGGATAATAGCTTCTGTCACCCGGTAATCCGCTATAACGCCGTCCTTTAGGGGCCTGTAAACCCTGATAGCGTCCGGCGTTCTTCCTGTCATCTCCTTGGCTTCTTTGCCTATAGCTAAAACCTTGTTTTCAGAAAGAGCCACAGCCACCACGGAGGGCTCGTTTAAAACCGCTCCCTTGCCGGAGATAAAGACGATTGAGTTGCAGGTCCCCAAATCTATGCCTATTTTCCTGACAAACATATTCTTTTAATATCAGCTCCTAAATTTTTTAATCTCTCTTCTATTTTCTCATAACCCCGGTCTATCTGGTAAACATTGTTAATAACGGTTTTTCCTTCTGATATGAGGCCGGCGATTACTAAAGCGGCTCCCGCCCTCAAATCAGAACCGGGTATTTCCCTTCCGTATAATTTAGTAGGCCCGTAGACTATGCCCCGGTGGGGATCGCAGAAAATAATATCAGCTCCCATTTTATTCAATTCCTCCAAATACTTTAACCTCCCTTCGTACAAAGGATCGTGAATCAGGGTGGGACCCGGCGTCTGAGTAGCCAGAACGCCGAGCTCCGGCTGCAGATCGGAATGGATCCCCGGATAAGGCAGGCTTTGGATCTTGTCTATTTTCAAGTCAGAAGGAAATACCTCGATGGTTTCCGGATCTTTGATTTCAAACCTGGCCCCGAAGTCGGAAAGCCTTTTTAAAAAAAGGTCTAAAAAGGAAAGCTGGGCTTTTCTGACAAGAGCATGCCCTCTGGTAGCCAGAATTGCCGCAATAAAGGTGCCCGTTTCAATAGGATCTGATATTATCTTCCATTTAAAGCCCTTCAGCTTCTTTTTCCCTTTTATCTCAAAACTATGGCATCCCCCGTCTTTTATCTCAGCTCCCATCTCTCTTAAAACCTTTACCAGTTCCTGTATCTGATAATCCTGGTCGGCCGTTTTCAGAACGGTCGTTAGAGGATTCCTGGCAGAATACAAGAGAACGTTTTCTGTAGCTGTTACGCTGAATTCTTTTAAAACAACCTCAATGGGCTTGTCTTTCCTGAATTTCAGAACCGTCTTGTAGCTGGATTTAAAATGAGAATCTTTTTTAAAAACAAAAGAGCCGTCTTCAACAGAACTATTAATCCCCATTTGGGAGAAAGCGTCCAAATGGGTGTCTATAGGCCTTGACCCTATCAAACAGCCCCCGGGAGGAGGAATTTCAACTTCTCCGAATCTGGCCAAAAGGGGGCCTGTTATTAAAATAGAACCCCTTAAAAACCTTACTATCTCCCTGGGCAGATTATCAAGATTAAGAGAAGAATTCTTAACTTTTATCTTTCTTTCTCCAAGCCAGGTTATCTCAGATCCCAGCCCCTTTAAAATATCTATCATCTTAAAAACATCTTCTATGAGGGGAAGATTGTCTATTTCGCAAGCTTCATCGGTTAAAAGAGTGGCAGCCAGTATGGGAAAGGCTGCATTTTTGGCGCCTCTTGTCTCTACTTCTCCCTTAAGGGGCTTTCCGCCTTTTATTTCGAATTTTCCGTTCATACAATTATATATTAATCTAAATCTAAACGGTTGGCAAGCCGAAAAAAAGCCCGAGCTTGAGGCTCGAGCCTATCTAATTAATCCTTTACTCTGTAACTTCCTAACTGCCTCTGTTAAAATATTGAACTTCAAAAGAACTGGCATTTCAGAAATTTCCTTCTCCTTTTCTTCTGGCAAAGGCAGTCCTGCTATTGAAGAAAAAATGTTTCTTTCTTCTTGAATTAATCCTGCCAAATCTAGTTTTTCTTCTGTTTTTTCAAGAGAGAGCATGGCTTCTCCCTTCCCTGTTTTGTTGGAAAAAAGCTTTATATTATTATAGCAAAAAAGAAAAAAAGCAAATAAATGTTTTAAAAAAAGAAGTTTTCTGCTAAAATTAAAATATGACAAAAAGAAAAAGAATCAGCCTGATAGCGGTCCTTGCGGCTCTTTTTTTAA
>CAZYOI010000003.1:0-25349 GCA_964648705.1 uncultured Candidatus Saccharibacteria bacterium
GCAAAGATAGATGATCACATAAAACAGAATTCGGCTTACGGTCTTGCCGGGATATTAAAAGACTGCCTCAAGAAGGCAGTTTTTTGATGCTTCTAAAAAAGCTTCAAAGCTTCCTTTTTCTCCTCAACCGCCCTATTAGCCAAACTGTCAGCTTCTTCGTTTTTGTCTCTTTTAACAGATTTAAAGCTTACTTTTCTAAAGTCAAACTTTAAATTCCAAATTTTCAAAAAGAGAGGCTGTATTTTTTCATCTAATACTTTGTACTTTCCGTTTAACTGTTTTACCAAAAGCTCTGAATCTGAAATTATTTGAACATCCGTGCTCTTAGCTAATTTTTTACTAAAAAGAGCTTTAAACTTTTTTAAAGCAAAGATAACAGCTTTGTATTCTGCTTCATTGTTGGTAACCTTGTCTCCCAGATACTCAGAATACTTTTTTATAACCTGTCCTTTTTCATTGCAAAAAACAACTCCTATTCCTCCAGGACCCGGGTTCCCTTTTGAAGCTCCGTCTGTATGTATTATTATCTTATTCATTGTTTTCAAAATATTCAATTAAGCATTCTCTTAAATCCGGCAGTTTTTTAAAGTCTGTTGAAAAGCCTGCTGCCTGAGGATGGCCCCCGAAAGCTTCTAAATGAGAAGAGCAGGCCTTCATGGCCTCCACTACGTTATAACCGGAAGGGGCCCTTATCCCGGCTTTTACCTTTCCTTCCTTTTCCTGATATAAAAAAATGGGCTTTTCTATCCTTTTGACAATAATAGAAGCTGCCACTCCCAAAAGAAGAACAGGCCAGTCAGAACTCCCTTCAAAAACCAGGGACTCCTCTTTTCCGTAAATCTTTCTTTCAATCTCATCTATCATTTCAGATATCTTCTCTTTTCTTTCTAGGCCCTTTTCGTAAAGACGGGAAGCCAAAACTCTGGCCTCTTTTTTATCAGAAGCCGTTAAAGCTCTGTAGGCTGCCGGCATTCTTCCCTCAATATCTCTTACATTAAGCAAAGAATTAATCTTATTTACCTTGTTCTTTATCTCCAGGTTTTTAAATTCCTTGATATTCAATAAGGCCTGAAGACCGGGGCGCCAGCTGCTCTCCAAAGTAGCCAAACCCTCTTCTATTATCAATTCATTGTCGTCTGTCTGAGGCATTTTATCAGCTACAGTGGCTATCGCGGCCAGCTCCAGAAGATCCCTTCTCAAAGAATCCGTCATTTTATCTCCCAAAAGCTCTTCTCCAAACCTAAAAGCCAGTCCTGCGGCTGAAAACTGCTTAAAGGGATATTTATCCCCTTTCTGCTTTGGATCTACAATAATGGAAGCTGAAGGCAGCTTGTCCAGAATCTCATGGTGGTCTATGACAATAACTTCAAAGCCCAAATCATTGGCTTTTTTTATCTCTTCAAAAGAAGCTATCCCGCAGTCCAAAACTATCAAGAGAGCCGGAGCATAGTCTTTTAAAAACTTCAAAGAGTCAAAAGTAAGGCCGTGGCCTTCTATCTCCCTGTCTGGAAAATGAACTAAATCAACTCTTTTTCCTGCGTTTCTTACAGCTTCCTCTGCTATTATAACAGAAGAAACGCCGTCCATATCAGCGTCGCCGTAAACAATTATCTTTTCTCCCTTTTTGACAGCTTTTAATACTCTTTTAGCTGCTTTCTTTAAATTCTTTATCTCCATATTATTTTAAAACCTCCAAGCCGGGAAGCTTCTCTCCCGATAAAAACTGGAGCATAGCTCCTCCTCCGGTAGAAACATGATCAAATCCTTCCAATAAGCCGAAGGAAGATATAGCTGATATGGTGTCCCCTCCTCCTACTATCTTATACGCCTTATGGTTTTTGACAACGGCCTCTGCTACCCCTTTTGTCCCCTGGTCAAAAGGCTTCTGTTCGAAATAGCCAAGAGGGCCTGCCCAGACAATCATTTTAGCATCTTTGAGTATCCTGGAGAATATTTTAACCGTCTCAGGCCCTATATCCAGAAGGTTTTCGTCATTCCTCACTTTTGCCGGAGCTGACTCTCTGACATACTCTTTGCCTGTCATATCGGGCGAAGCCATAGCGTCCAGGGGAAGATGGAGTTTTACAGAAGTAAGATTGAGCTCTTTTATCTCCTTTACTATTTTTTCTGAAGGCCAGGGCCTGCCGACAACAATCCCCTTAACATTTAAAATAGTATTAGCTATCTTGCCCCCTATCAACAAGTGGTCTGCTTTGTCTAAAAGCTCTTTTAAAAGCTTGGTCTTGCTTTCAATCTTGGCTCCCCCGATTATAGCCACCAAGGGGCGCCAAGGGTTTTCTCTAACAGAAGAAAGGATTTTTATCTCTTTCTCTAAAAGAAAACCTATGCCCGAGGGCAAACAAGAAGCAATGCCTGAAACCGAAGCATGGGCCCTGTGGGAGACGCCAAAGGCATCATTAATATATATATCCCCCATTTTAGAAAGTTCTTTGGCAAAAGAAGGATCGTTTTCTTCTTCCCCTTTGTAAAACCTCAAGTTCTCCAAAAGAAGAACCTCCCCTTCTTTCAAGCTGCGGGTCATCTTTTCTACATTCTTTCCTCGGCAGTCCGGAGCCCTTGAAACAGAAAGGCCTAAAAGCTCTGTCAGCTTATCCTGAACAGGAGCCAAAGACAAACTGTCTTCCTTCTTTCCCTCGGGCCTTCCCAAATGGGAGATAAGAACAACCCTTGCTTTTTTCTCAATCAGGTACTTTATGGTAGGAAGGGCTTTTCTGATCCTGAAGTCGTCAAAAACCTCTCCTTTTTCCAAGGGAACGTTGAAATCGCACCTAACCAGCGCTCTTTTACCCTTTAAATTAAAATCTTTAAGAGTCTTCATTAGAGGAATCTTCTTTTTTCATTGTCTCTTTCAGGGTTTCCCTTAAGCCGGGGATATCCACCTCTTTCCTTTTTTTCTTCTCCGGCTTTTTCCTAGAACCGGAGAAAGAAACTGTCTGGTCTTCCAAAGTTTCTTCCAAAGAAGAGGATGATTCCTCTCCTTCGGGCTGAGAGCCCTTCTTCCCTTTTCTCGCTTTTTTCAAGCAGGACTTGCAGTAAACAGGCCTTTTGCCGTCAGGGGGAAAGGGAACCTTGGTCTCTTTTCCGCAGACAGAGCATTTGGCGTCGTAAAGAACAGGAGCGGCCGAACTTTGAGCTTTCCCTTGGGCTTCCGCTATAAAGCCGGCCCAATCAGCAATGCTCTTCTCAACTTCTACTCTGGGAGTACTGAATCTCTCTCGGGAAACCTTTATAATCTTGTCTCTGTTGGACTGGGAAGGCAGAGGGAAAGGAGGAAGGGTTTTGGAAGAAAAGGGCCTTCCTGCCACTCCTTCTATCATCAGCTTTAAGTAAATATGGTATTTGGGCAGGTTGCAGAAATCCTCGGCGTAAAACTCGGGCGAGAACTCTTTTTCCAAAAACTCTGCGTCTTCAGCTCCCACCCTGAAAGAAACTAAAGTTCCCACGTTGCCGAAAACAGCGTCCCTGACCGATTCTTCCATCTGGGCTATATACTGATGCCCCAGAATCAAAGCTAGGCGGTATTTCCTTGCTTCGGACAATACATTGGTAAAGGATTCTGTGGCAAAGTTCTGAAACTCGTCTACGTATAAGAAGAAATCGTTCCTTTCTTCTTCCGGCATATCGACGCGGGACATAGCGGCCAGCTGAAGCTTGGTGATCAAAAGAGCTCCCAAGAGAGTAGAGTTGTCCTCTCCTATCCTCCCTTTGGAAAGATTCAGGATTAAAATCTTTTTGTCGTCCATAACCTTCCTCATATTAATAGAGGACTTCACCTGCCCTATGATATTCCTTATCAAAGGAGCTGAAATGAACTGGCCTACTTTATTCTGGATAGCGGCTGTAGCCTCAACCTCGTATCTCTGGGCATAGCGGGCAAACTCCTTTTCCCAAAAGGCCTTGACCACGGGGTCTGTAATCTTCTCTATCACCTTTTTTCTGTAATCTACGTCAGAAAGCATCCTGTTTATGCCAAGCAGAGTAGAGCCCGGATACTCCAACAAAGCCAAAATAGTGTTGTTCAATATGTACTCCATTCTGGCAGACCAGACATCAGGCCATATTTTCTTAAAAACGCCCATCAAGCCTCCTGCCACCAGATGCCTGTGCTCCAAACCCACTCTCTCCATAACATTGAAAGCTATGGGGTAGTCAATGTCCGCCGGGTTGAAGTAAACTACATCGTTTATTCTTTCTGAAGGCACAAAATGAAGAAGCTCTTCTGCCGCCTCTCCGTGAGGATCGACAAAACCTATCCCTTTGCCTGCCTGAATATCCTGAATAGCCATATTCTCCAACATGGCGGTCTTTCCCATGCCGGTCTTACCGATAACGTACATATGGCGCCTCCTGTCGTCTACTTTTATGCCGAACTTCCTGTCGGTGTTGCGGTAAGTGGTCTCTCCAAAAAAGTTTATATCTCCTGCCATAATAATTTATTCTTCTGTGGGAAGCCCGGAGGGGGCTTCTCCCTTTCTAGTTTCAATTCTCTTTATAAAGGGCGTTGGAGCAACCTCTCTGCCCGGGAAGTGGTACATGCTGGCCAGCTCCTCCACGTTCAAAACGAAAGAAGAAGGCCATACAGGCTTGCGGGGGAAAACAGGGTAAAGACGGGACTTATACCTCCTAAAAAGCTTTCTCTTCCTTAAATAAAGCCTTCTGTCCCTAACCAGATTCAAAGGCAAAAACCAGCTCTTGTGGATTTTAGTCAGGGTCTTTCCCCAGGGAACCAAGTAATTCAAATTCTCCGTTCCGTAAGAAGCAAAATAGCCGAAAACCAAACGGAGCTTGGGCTTGTAAAAGACATCCTTCCTGCCCATATAGATAAAGCGGGAGCTAACCCGAAAACCCGGCTTTGATATCTTCTTTTCAATGGCAGAGACAATATCCCTTTCTCCCGGAGTAAGCTTCATCTCGGGAGGAAGAAGCTCTCTTGATTCTTCCTTTTCTTCCCCAGGCGGAGTCCCCGAAAAAATCACATCCAGGGCTTCAAGAATCAGAGGTTTTTTTCTCTCTTCTAAAATATCTCTCTTTGAAAGCTCATCTCTAATCTTTTTTCCCTCTGTAATCCAGGGAACCTCCTCGTCTGTAATAGGAGTAGCTATGAACTGGACCCAGAGCTGCTCTCCGGGTCCTATCTGGGCCATAGCCTCAAGAAGACCGGCTAAAGGATCTATCCTCTTTTCCTCCTTGGGTTCTCTTTCTGTCTCAAAGTCAACATAGGTCTTAATAGGATAAGGATTCTTTTTTAAGGGCACGTAATCCGCCCCCCACATGTCCCAGTTCTTATTTGGAATATCATTGGGAACGTATTTGGTATAGTCGTCTGCCAAATATATTTCAGCGCCCGGATATTGAGAATAAATTGCAGCTTCAACCGAGTTCCTCATAGAATCCGGTATCCTTACAAAAAAATGGGGCTCCCCGTCAATAGAAGCTATTTCAAAGTTGTAGGAAAGCTGCATCTGGCCCTCAACCCATTTCTCCCACCAGTCAGGAGGCTGGTAAATGGACTGCCTTAGAGCCAGCATTACGGTCTCCATAGCCCTCATCGGCTTCAAAACCTCTCTGGGTATCTTTATCTCCAAAAGGATGGACTTCACCTTTTTCATATAGACGTCGTTTCTCCACCAAAGCCACAAAAACAAAAAAGGCTTCCAGAGAATAAAAGGCAAAGGAAGCCACCACCATGACTTAAAAACCTCCCAGGCAATATTTTTGCCAGGCATATATCCCAAAAGGTTTTTTAAAATCTCAAAAGTAGGACCAAAAATTTCAGAAAACATTTGTTTTCAACCCCAAAATAATATGTTTTTAAAGAGTTTTTAGCTCTCTCTTACAGTATACCTTCCCTGAGAGTTCCTTTCAAAGTTTTTCCTGTCGTGGAGATTCAAAAAGACAGTATTCTCCTTGACATACCTCTGTTTGGAAACTTCCTTCAGAACCTCTTCTTTGGACAAGGGCTTTTTAGAGTTCTTCAGAACCTTGAAGATAATCTCTTTGACTACGCCGGGCTCATAGCCCCATTCTTTTAAGGCGTACATTCCGCGGCCCACCAGAACAAATCTGGAGTCTTTAATCAGCTCGTTATGGACAGTAGCTGTATGAACCTTCTGATCCTTAAAGAAAGAGAATTCCTCTATATTGGAAGCTATTCTGGTAAAATGAAGAGGGTTTTCCTCTCTTCTTAAAACAAGGTAGGCCTTGTCCTTAATTCCTCTGGGACTGATCTCAACCCAGCCTTTTAAGCCGTACTTCCCGTCGGGGTTCTCCCCTATCTCTTTGGAAATCTCAAGAGAGGAGACAAAGGCCTTTTTATCCAAGCAGGTTTTGCCCTTCAATCTGGAATAAAGCTCCTCTCCTGAAAGAGAAGCCCCTTCCCGCTTTAATTCTTTTACAGCCAGACTGGAAGCTTTTTCTACCTCCCTTTTATCTTTATCCCTCTTTATCCAAAAAGAATGGAAGTTTTCGCTCTCCGGTATTCTTTTTAAATCTTCATTTAAACTCAAAAGAAAATAGGATTCGTTTCTCTGCTTTCCCAAAGAAGAAAGCAAAGCGTCTTCTCTTTTAAAGCTCCCCAAAGAATCAAGGGTTTTATTAAAAGAATTGAAAAGCTGAGAATATTTCTTTGATTTCTCCCTGACTAAGTTAAATCCCTCTTTTTCTATCTGGCGGACTCTTTCTCTTGTAACGCCGTAGTCTCTGCCGATAGACTCTAAGGTTTCAGCTCTCCCTGATTTCAAACCGAAACGCCTCTCTATAACATTAGAGGTTCTTTCATCCAGACTTTTTAACAGGTTGGCGGTAACTTTTTTGAAACTTGTTCTCATATTCTTCTTATTATATTATTGTTTTTCTATTTAAACATTTTAAAACTTTATTGTCAAGATCTTTGGCGCCACCTCAACCAGCTGACTAAAATAGGAGCTGCCAGAAAGACAGAAGAGTAGGTTCCCGCCAGAATGCCCAGAACCAGAGCCAGAGCGAAAAACTTAAGGGTGGCCCCTCCGAAAAAGAGGATAGCCAGAGCCACAAACAGGGTGGTCAGAGAGGTGTTGATCTGGCGGGACAATGTCTGGTTCAAGCTGATGTCCACTGTCTCCTCAAAGGTCTCCCCTCTTCTGAAAAGATTTTCCCTTATCCTGTCGAAAACAACTACCGAATTGTTGATAGAATAGCCGAGAACGGCCAGAAGGGCTGTAATAACAGGAATAGTAACCTCTATATTATAGTATTTTCCCAAAAGAGAAAAGACAGCTAAAGGAATTAAAATATCATGAGAGAGAGTCAGAACGCTGACTACTCCGTACCTCCAGGACTTAAGGGGCCTCTGGATCTTTCTGAAAGCCAAGGCTATGTAGATAATCATGGCCAAAAGAGACAAAAAAACCACTATCTTTGTCTTCTCTTTCAGCTCCTCCCCTATAACAGGGCCTATCAGCTCAAACCTCTCCTCTTTAAGCTCTCTTTCTTCGGAAAGGCGGGAGAGAATCTCCTGATGGGTTTTCTCTGTAATGTCTTTCATTCTTAAAATAACGCCCTTTTCTCCTGTGGGCTGGACATAGAGGTCTCCCAGTTCCAAACCGGCCAAGCTCTCTTTTATCTCTTTATTAGAAGGCCTTTCTTTATACTCTGCCTCCAAAATGCTTCCTCCGGTAAAATCAATGCCGGGCTTCAAACCAAAAACAAACAGGAAGACCAAGCTTGCCAGAATAAGAATGCCGGAAAAGACAAAATATATTTTTCTGTATTTGGTAAACTTTATCATGACCAAAGCTTTTTAAATTTGGTTATCTTTGTTTTGGCTGCCATTCTCAGAAAAGTCCTTGTTATAAAGATGGCAGAAAGCATGCTCACTAAAATACCTATGCTTAAAGTAAAGGCAAAACCTTTAATAAAGCTGGTTCCGAACCAGAAAAGTATCAAGGCGACAATCAAAGTAGTAAGGTTGCCGTCCCGAATAGAAGGCCAGCTTCTTCTAAAGCCCTCTTCTAATGCTGGAGAGAAACCCTGTTCTTTTTTAAGCTCCTCTCTTATTCTGGAGAAAATCAAAACATTGGCGTCAACCGCCATGCCTATAGAAAGAATAAAGCCCCCTATGCCCGCCAAAGTCAAAGTAACAGGAATCAGCTTGAATAAAGCAAGAATAACAGCCACGTATATTGCCAGAGAAAAAGAAGCCAAAAGCCCGGGAAGCCTGTAGAATATTATTAAGAACAATATAATGGCCAAGAATCCGTAGATTCCCGCCTTCAGGCTTTTCTCCAGAGAGTCGCTTCCCAAAGTGGGCCCTACCGACTGCTGGGAGACAATCTCTATGGGAACGGGCAGAGCTCCGGCATTAAGATTGCGGGCAAGCTCTTTTGCCTCCTGAACCGTGAAGTCGCCTGTTATCTGAGCCTGACCTCCTTCTATTTTGTCCTGGACCACAGGAGTGGAAATAGGAACTCCGTCTATGTAAATGGCAAGCATCTTCCCTACATTCTCCTCTGTCAGTCTGGCGAATATCTCAGACCCTTTGTCGTCAAAGAATATATGGATTAAAGCTTTTCCGGTTGTCTGGTCAAAGCCCATCTCCGCCCTTTCTAGATACTGGCCGGTAAGCTCTGTGGGCTTGAAATAAGGGTCTTTGAGAGCCGTCTCTATGTCCTCTCCCTCTTCAAGCTTTTCTTTTTTAGAAAGTATCTCTTCTGTCTCCTCTCCTGCCCTCTGGGTTCTGAACTCCAAAAAAGGAGTCTCCCCTATCATTTTAATGGCTTGGCCAGGATCTTTTATCCCTGCCAGCTCGACTATCAGCCTGTAGCGGTCTCCCGCTCTCTCTGTCTGAACTACGGGCTCCTGAACGCCGAAGAGATTAACTCTTCTCTCTATAATATCCCTCAGCCCCTGCATAGCGGAACTGCGCTTTTCCCCCTCTATGCCGGAAAGGTCCGCCTGATAGACAAGATGAGTCCCTCCCTGAAGATCCAAACCAAGCTTAAAGGGCTTTTCCGGAAAATGGGGAAAACTTACGCCTGTTTTTGATTTAAGAAAATCTGCTCCCCTGTTAAAATAGCCGGGATAACTCAAAGTTCCGGCCAGAAAAGCCAGAACCAGAATTAAAACGAAGATTATACCTGTTTTATTCTTAATCATTTATATCCGCTATAATAACATAACTGGAAAGAAGAGACAAGATATCTATTTGACAGCAATAATATTACCTGCTATAATATAAGCAAAAGAGCCCAAGAGCCCAAGAAAGGAGAGAAGAATGTTTGAGATCGACCGGACCGTGAGAATGGTGGTGTTGCAGTTCAGCTTTTCTAGCAACAACATAGTGCCAGAAGGCATCAGGGAGGAACCGTTCGAAAGAATCTACCAGCAGGAAAAAAGGAGGGCTCGAGGAGGCACTGGCAAAAGGGTAATCGACCCTGTCCAGAACGTCTCCCTGAAAGAGATCGGCCGCGATCTCCGGGGAAACGGCTTCGAACTGGTAGATGCATTCCGTCAAAAGCGCCACCACCCTGACGACCACCGAGGAAGGAGAATGTACCAAGTAGTAAGGTTCTCCTTTGCCAAAGAAAAATTCGAAAGAACTTCTCCGGATTTCCAAGAAAAGAAAGGGGAGCTTCTGGCCTATCTCGGAAGCATGGTTGTTGAGGCAGCCTGGCGCGTCCGGGTTTTCCTCAACCCCTTTTTCAAGGACGGAGAGGAGATGGCCGGCGCTCATCATTTGAGCATCAACCTCGAAGCCCGCCACCCTCTTTTCGATTCCGAGGGAAAGCGCCGCCTTGTCTGGAGAAAAGACGAAGCGGGAAGAAAACTGGGCAACGCAAAGATTCTCCTCCAGCCGGACCATTGCTTAAGAATCAAAGAGGGCGTTATCGAAATAAGGTAACGCCAAAGGCCGGTGTGCAAACGCATACCGGCCTCTTTTTTTAAGCCAAAAGAGCAGATATTATTCCTGTTAAAAAGATTCCGTCAAAAACACCTGCTCCTCCAATAGAAAGAAAACCTTCTGTCATTTTCCGGGCTTTTCTCAAATTCAAAAGGTCGGCTCCTATTAAAGATCCCAAAACTCCTGAAACAAAAGCTGTGGGCGCCATAAAGTCCGGAGCTACAGCAAAAGCTATAAAAGCTGCGAACAAAGGAGGAACTAAAGCTGAAAGAGCTATCCCTCTTCCCGGAACCACTCTGGACAGATACTTACAGATAAGAATCATCAGCAAAGTAGCTATTAAAACGGAACCCAGAGGTATTTTAAACAAAAAGTAAACAGAGATAATAAAAGGTATCACAGCTCCCCCCAAATTTATACCAATACCTGAAACTTTTACCCGGGGAGATCTGAAAAAACCCCAAAAAGATCTGTTTTCGTAAACCATCTTCTTTTTGGTCAGGGGGATATTGACAGCTGAAGCTGCTATCATCAAAAGAAAAACGCCTATTGTCAGCTCCGGCGAAAAGCCGAGCTTCTCAAAGCCTATTGTTATTATATGAAAATAGCCCAGAGCCAGAAGAACGGGCAGAAAAAGGATAAAAAGGAATAATATTAAACAGCCTACAGGAAAGAATATCATTTTATCAATTTAAGCTCTAATTTATCTTCTTTTGGATCGTAAACGGCAAAAGAAGGCCTGAATATAATGCCGGCTGCATTCCCGGGATTTACCAGAAGACAATTCTTAACTTTCTTTTGAGAAGGCCTGTGAGTGTGGCCGTAGAAAACTAGATCATACTTTCCGGACTCGGCCAGCTTCTTTCCTTCCCAGGGATAATGGGTAAAAGCTATCTTTTTCCCTTCTCTCTCCAGCTCCCCTGTTTTTTCAAATACTTCCGTTTTGGAGCTTTGGTAGTCTTTCAAGCTGAACTGGTAGATATTATCAGCGTTCCCGAGAACTCCTTTCAGCTTTCCGGAAAAGCCCTCTAAAGCTTTTTCAAGAGTTTTAGGGTTGGCAATATCTCCGCAGTGAAAAATTAAAGAAATCCCTTCTTTTTCAAGAAAATCAACAGCTTTTCTGAAATTAGCTAAATTATCATGAGTATCTGATATTACTCCAATCTTCATATCCTTTATTATAACAAAGAATGAAAAAAGGCCTAAGAGGTTTTGTCTTAGGCCCTTGTTGCTACCTCCGAGAGGACTTCATAGGATGAAAAGAGGCAGCTCCCCCTTTTCCGACCTTGAAGGAGGCGCCTTCCAGCCCTTCCGGGGTTCTAAAGGCATAGAGAGCAAGATGCGCCTCTCTATGGTTGCAAGCCGTAGCGATATCATTGATGCCAATATTTGGAGCCCGGGCTTTGCGGCGTTGTCCGTCGGAAGTGGTAATGAAAACCTCTCCCTTTCTCATATTTACGGTTACGATTTCCCCTTCTTGGGCTATTCTTCCATCGATCATTTTCTCTCTCCTTATTTAGGATTCAATGTCCAATCTACTCTTATTATACACACCTTATACTTTTTGTCAAACAAAAAACTCCCTGTTTTCCAAAGAGCTTTTTGCTTAGATAGTGAGTTACGGACGAGTTACATCAGTGGCTTTTGGGCCTTTGTCTGACTCCCCCATTTCGAATTCAACCTGGTCTCCTTCGTTCAACTCCTCAAAGGTTAAATCCTTGAGATCGTTTGAATGAAAGAAGAGATCCTTGTCTTCGCCTTCTGGGGTAATAAATCCGAATCCTCTGTCGGTAAGCTTCTTGATTGTGCCTTTCATTAAGGTTTGATTTTAACTTTTAATTTTAGTCTAAAGAAATCCGACTTCATCTCTCGACAACAAGTACAATAGTAGCACAAGCCAGAAAAGAAGTCAATAGTTAATTGTACTTTGGCCAGCAGCACTTTTTGTATTTCATCGGTTTTCCAGTATTAGGGTTAATTTTACCGCAAGGACAGGGATCATTCCTTCCAACTTTCTTTCTCTTTCTAACTTCTTTTTTCTCAAATTTAGGCTTTTGGGGCTGAAGTTCCGCTTTTAAGATATTATGGGCTACCGTATCTTCCACCATACCCAGAAAGCTCCTGAACATTCTATGGCCTTCTTTTTTGTACTCTACCAGAGGATCCTGCTGGCCGTAGGCTCTTAATCTTACAGAATCTCTCACCTGATCCATATTCTCTAAATGCTCTATCCATAAAGTATCCAAAACCTTAAGATAGACAAGCTTTTCTATTCTCCTCATAGTTTCCTCTCCTGCTTCCTTCTCTCTCCTCTCATAATCCTCTCTGCTAAAGCCTGCCTTCTCTATAATCTCTATCATATCCTCTTTCAGCTCTCCTTCTCGGGACTTCTCTAAAACCTCCTGTCTCTTTTTGTAAAAGACCTCCCTGTGTTTATTCATTACGTTATCGTACTCTAGAACATGCTTTCTGGCGTCAAAGTTCAATCCCTCCACTTTGGCCTGAGCCGACTCTATGGCTCTGGAGACCATCTTAGCCTCAATGGGCTGGTCCTCCGGCACTTTCAGGGTCTCCAGTATAGAGCTTATCTTCTCTCCCCCGAAAACGCGCATTAAGTCGTCTTCCAGAGAAACAAAGAACTGGGAGGAGCCGGGATCTCCCTGTCTTCCCGCTCTTCCTCTCAACTGATTGTCAATCCTTCTGGCCTCGTGCCTTTCTGTCCCTATGACATGAAGGCCTCCGACATCCTTTACCTCCTTCTGCTCTTTTAAATCAGGAGGATTCCCTCCCAGAATGATGTCTACTCCTCTTCCTGCCATATTGGTAGCTATGGTAACAGCCCCCTTCTTTCCCGCCTGAGCTATAATCTCAGCCTCTTTCTCATGGTTTTTGGCGTTAAGAATATTGTGGGATATCCCTTCCCTTTCCAGCAGTCTTCCCAGTTTTTCATTGTTCTCAATGGAAACTGTACCCACTAAAAGAGGCTGCCCTTTTTCATTCCTCTCTTTTATCTCTTCCACTACCGCTTTGAACTTGGCGTCCAGATTCTTGTAAATCTTGTCAGAAAGGCTCTTTCTTATCAGGGGCTTATTGGTGGGAATTACAATCACTTCCAGATTGTAAACAGTGTCAAACTCTTCTGAAGAAGTAAGGGCTGTTCCTGTCATTCCAGCTAATTTGTCATACATTCTAAAGAAGTTCTGGAAGGTAACAGTGGCATAGGTTCTTGATTCCTGCTGAACCTCCAGGCCCTCTTTTGCCTCCACTGCCTGATGTATTCCGCCGGACCATCTCCTGCCGGGCATAAGACGTCCTGTAAACTCGTCTACTATAATGACTTTTCCTTCTTTGATTACATAATTCTGGTCTTTAATAAAATATGTCTTTGCTTTCAAAGCGGCTTCCAGCTGATGAGTGGTGGTAATGTCGTTCCCGGCCCAGGGGTCGGATCCCAGCATGCCTACTATTTTCTCCTGGCCTTCTTCTGTTATAGCAAGGGACTTTGTCTGCTCGTCCAAGGTATAGTCCTTTTCTTTCTCCAATCGGGAAGCTATCCTGGCGAATTCCTTATACTTCTCTGTAGATTCCTCTGAAGCCCCTGAAATTATCAAGGGGGTTCTGGCCTCGTCTATTAAAATAGAGTCTATTTCGTCTACAATAGCGTAGTGAAAACCTCTCTGAACCTGGTTTTCCAAACTGTAAGCCATATTATCCCTTAAACAATCAAAACCGAACTCATTGTTGGTGCCGTAGGTAATATCTGCAGAATAGGCCTCTTTTCTGGAAACGGGCCTCAAGTAGTCCTCTATTACCTTAAAGCTTCCCATTTCGTCTCTTATCTCATCTTCTTTTTCTGTTTCAAACTCGGGATCGTACAAAAAGGCGGAGTCATGAGTAATACATCCCACAGACAAACCCAAGAGATGGTATATCTGCCCCATCCAGATAGTATCTCTCTTGGCTAAATAATCGTTTACTGTCACCAGATGGGCTCCTTTCCCCTCTAAAGCGTTTAGATACAAAGGAAGGGTGGCAGCCAGGGTCTTTCCCTCTCCTGTTTTCATTTCAGCTATTTTCCCCTGATGCAAAGCAACGCCTCCTATGAGCTGAACATCATAATGCCTTTGATTTAATGTTCTCTTGGAAGCCTCTCTTGCCAAAGCAAAGGCCTCGGGAAGAATATCATCCAGAGTTTCTTTTTTTAACCTTTCTTTAAAGCTTTCTGTTTTCTTTCTTAATTTTTCTTCAGAAAGATCCTCAAAGTTTTTCTCCAGAGAATTTATCTTTTCAACTAAAGGCTGTATTTTCTTTAAATACTTCTGATTGGGATCGCCAAATACTTTCTTGAATAATGACATAATTATTAATTCTAGCTTCTTTTAGGCTTAATTTCAAATAGAAACCAAAATGCCCCAAGCGGGGCATCTGTTAAATCTATTCCAATCTGTTTCTTTTTCTCTTTTTAAATCTTGCCAAAGGAGAAAGGCTTCTCAGCTTCTTCATAAACCTTCTTCTTCTTTTATTCAGAGCTTCAGCTTTCCCCTTGTATTTTTTCAGCTCTCTCTGAAGCTCGTCTTTTACGTCTGTAATGGAAGCTTTTAAATCTTCTGATTCAGATTCTGCTCTCAGGCTTTTGCCCGGCAGATGAAGCTGAACCTCTGCTCTGTAAACATCCCCTTTTCTGTGGTGGAAGGTTGTTCTTCCTATCTCCACCCAGGCCTCAACGGGCGACCTGCCTCCTTTTATCTCTTTCTGCTCTTCTCCGGGATAGTTTATAAACTTGTCGAGCTCTCCTATTTTCTCTTTAATGTATTTTGCTATTTCCTCTCCCAGTTCAATGTTTTTCGTAGTAATATGTATTCTCATAGGTTTTTATTCTAACAAAAAATCATCAAAGAAACAACTCCGCCTTTTGGCGGAGCTGTTTTAATCAAGCTATTTTTTCTTCTTCTTTGCTTTCTTCTTGGCCATTTTTATAGCTCTTATGCAAAAGAGCGGTAAAGATAACTTTTGTAACAGTTGACCGGGCTATTAACAAAAGCTTTAATTAATTTTCCTATATCCTCCTCTTTTGTCAATTGTTAATAAATATCTTTCAAGAATTCTTCAGTTTTTCTTCTAAGTTCTTTCTTTGCTTCCTCCCAGCTAACTTCTTTCAGCATCACGGGAGACAACTCTTTGTCAGCTTCTTCAAAATAGGTTAAGCTTCTTAAAATATGAAGCTTATTATACTTTATTCCTTTGTATTTCTTGTCAAAAAAGCTAAATAATTCTTCCAAAGAATAATTCTTCAAGATAAAGTAAAGATCGATAAAGTCTTTTCTGCTCCACCCCGAGGAAATAGTGTTAATCTTCATCCAAGCGATATTTCTTCCATCTATCTCCTTAAAAAGACGCTCTGTTTTTGGTTCGAGAACTTCTTTGTGCATTTAAAAAAGTTAATTGGAATATCTAAAATAAGGCTCCAAAAGTTCAAGGTCTTCTTGTCAACAAAATCTGTCTCTCTGGCTAATTCTCTAATTTTCGGAATGCCGTAAACTTTCTTTATCTCCCGCCAGTCTTTTTCATCTCCGTAGTTTAAAACCCTCTTTACAATAAAATAGGCGTCTTTTTGGTAATCAAGATCCTTATAGTTTATATCCCAGAAAATATCTTTGCTTAAAGAAACCTTGCTCATTCTAACTCTATTTTAGCACAAAACAGTTATTTTATCCATTAATAATCCTGATCTCCTCTTCAAGCTCTATGCCAAATTTCTCTTTTACTTTTTCTTTAGCTAAAGCTATTAACTTCTTAACATCTTCAGCTTTAGCTCCACCTAAATTAACAATAAAGTTGGCGTGTTTTTCTGAAATCTGGACTTTGCCTATCTTCTTTCCCTTTAAACCGACAGAATCTATTAAAAAGCCGGCGCTCTCTTTGGGAGGATTTTTGAAAATACACCCAGCAGAAGAATCAAAAGGAATCCTTTCCTTTCTTGACTCTAAAAGCTCTGTTCTCTCTTTTTTTAATTTCTTCTTATCTCCTTTTTTAAGCTCTAAAACCACCTCTAAAATAACAGTTCCCTTTATTTTTTTTAACTTAGAATATCTATAATCAAAATCAAACCATTCTTTTTCTCTTTTTTCTACTTTATTGCCTGAAGTCATAATTTCAGCCTCTTTAAAGACATCTGAAACGCTCCAGCTCCCTTTAAACCAACCGGCATTTCCCAAAACAGCGCCTCCGACAGTTCCCGGGATTCCACTTGCCTTTTCCAAGCCGGAGAGGCCTTTTTTAACCGTCTCTTCTGCTAATTTGTCCAAAAGGGCTCCTGATTCAGCTTTCAAAACAGTGTCTTCTATAGTAAAATTATCAGCTTTGTTCTTTATAAGCAAGCCATCGAAACCTCTATCTGACATTAAAATATTACTTCCCGAGCCTAAAACCAAAAAAGGAATATTTAACTCTTTAGCTATTTTGAGAGCTTTTTTAAGCTCTTCTTTGCTTTCAGCTGTAGAAAAATAGCGGGCAGGACCCCCTATTCTAAAAGTAGTATGCTCTGATAAAAGAATATTTTCTTTTAGAGACAGTTTTTCTTTAATGTCCATTGTTTAATCTTCTCTTTTTTCTTCTAAAAAGTAAAGGCCAGGAGAGTTTACTCCACAAGAAGTCTTTGTGAGTGCTTACCTCCTGACCTAACAACATTGTAATACATTACAATAAAAAAAGCAAAAAACCTCGCATGATGAGGTTTTCTGCCGACTTCGTGAAGTATCCGTAAAGGATAACACTCACATTTACATCTTAGCAAATTAAATCTCTTTTGTCAAGCTTCCTTCAGCTTTTTTTAATAATTTATCAGCTGTTCTCTGGTCATAAATATGACTGATAAGGTTGCGGTTATCCAAAAACTCAAACCACTTTTCCAGTTCTTCAACCAGCTCCAGCCTTCCTGCTTCCCTTAAACATCCCTTGGGACTTTTGCAGTCCAAACCCTGCTCTCTGACATAAGTTTGGAGAGCTTTCCAGGATAATTCAAAGGTAAACTCAAATCTTTGAATGGTAGCGTCCCTGTTCATTCTGGTAGGACTTTCTTTCACTGCTTCTTTTAACCTTTGATTAGCCCTATCTAGATTCTTAACTAAGCTTTCTAATTTAGTCATAGGTTTCTTGTTTTCTCTAAGGCGACCTCCTTAAACCCGGGAGAGAGCTGGCTGAAATCAACGACATCAACCTTAAAGGGCAAATCTGATTCTTCCAAAGCTTCTTCAATTAAAACTTTAGTTTTAGAAGGAAGCGGTTTCTTCCCTATAATTCCTATATCGTAGTCAGAATATCTCTTGGCTTTTCCGGCTGCCCTGGAGCCAAAAACAAATACTCTATACTGGCTGGAGTCAATAAAGCTGTATATTATTCTCTTTATTTCTTTTTCGGCTTTCTTCATATGTTTTATTGCAAGAAAATATTAAACAGCAGTCGAACAATTTAAGACAAGTATTCTCTGACCAAACTCTTAATATCTTCTTTTCCCTGTTTCAATCTCTCCAAAAGATTGCTAATCTGATCATCTGAAACAGAAGATAATCTTGCTTTAAATATCCTTTGATTTTGGGTGGCTATTGTTCCTTCTTCCGCTGTTAAAAGCTCTTCAAAAAGCTTCTCTCCCTCTCTCGGCTCCGTGAAGACAATGGGTATTTCTCTGTCCGGTTCAAATCCTGAAAGCTTTATAAGCTCTTTTGCTAAATCCAGTATTTTAACGGGCTTTCCCATATCAAGAACGAAGACCTCTCCTCCTTCGCCCATTTCAGAGGCCTGAAGAACCAAAAGAACGGCCTCCGGTATCATCATAAAGTATCTTTTCATTTCAGGATGGGTAACCTCTACGGGCCCTCCTTTCTTAATCTGCTCTTTAAAAACGGGGATAACGCTTCCCCTGCTGTCTAAAACATTGCCGAATCTTACAGAGACAAACTTGGTGCTGTTTTTCTGGTTAAGATTCTGGCATATCATCTCCCCCGCTCTTTTGGAAGCTCCCATCACAGAAAAAGGATTAACCGCTTTGTCGGTAGAAATGAAGATGAACTTCTCTGCCTCGTTATCCAGGGCCGCCTCTGCTACGTTATTTGTTCCAAAGATATTGTTCTTAACAGCTTCTTGAGGATTTTCTTCCATTAAAGGAACATGCTTGTAGGCTGCGGCGTGAAAGACAATGTCCGGCTTGAAATAGCTGAAAACATTTTTTATTCTTTCTTTATCTCTAATATCTCTGATTAAAGAGTTTATCTTAATATTGGGAAAATAGCCCTTGACCTCTTCTGAGATATTGAATATGCCTGTCTCGTCCTGGTCTAAAAGAGAAACTTCCGAAGGAGAAAACTTTAAAACCTGCCGGGAAAGCTCGGATCCAATAGAGCCCGCAGCTCCTGTGATAAGAACCTTCTTATTTTTAATAAAGTTCTCTATGGCTTTGGTGTCTAAAGAAACAGAATCTCTTCCCAAAAGGTCTTCTGTTTGAATCTCTCTTAAATTCTTTAGAGAAACGCCTCCTTCTATTACCTCGTGTATAGGAGGGACAATCTTAACTTTTCTTAGCTTTGCTTTCCTCGCCAAACTGACAGCTTTTTTAACGGCTTCAGAACCGGCAGAAGGCAAAGCTATTATCATATTCTCAACCCCTTTCTCTTTGATTATCTCGGGAATATTGTCTATTTTCCCTAAAACCTTTAAGCCGTGAATTGAAACCCCTCTCTTGCTGGGATTGTCGTCTACAAAGCCCACAGGAGAGTAAGGAGTAGTCCGGGAAAAGTTAATGCCCCTTAAAATCTGCTCTCCCGCCTCTCCTGCTCCGACAATCAGAGTGTTTTCTCTTTTTCCCCTTTTTTTTCTGAAAAGCTCCAGATATACTCTTTTGGCAAAGCGAATAGCCCCTGTAAAGATGAATATTAAAAAGTAGGAGATAAAAAGAGTGGATCTCGGAAAACCTTCAAAGACCTCTGAATCCCTGAAGATAAGAAATGCTATAGCTACAACCAAAAAGCTCAATAAGGTTCCCTTAAAAAGGGAGATAAGCTCTGTGGCGCTTACATAGGCCCAGGTAAAAGAATATAAGCGGGTAAAATAGAAGACCACTATTGTGGCCAGAACAGCTACTCCGGCAAAAAAGAAAATAGATCCTTTTTCAAAATACCGAAAGGGAATATTTCCTTCAAATCTCAATAAAAAGGCAAGCCAGACAGAAAGGCATACAAAAACAAAATCCCAAAAGAGGAAAAAGAAGAATCTTCTTTTGTTCAGAATATATCTTGGAATTTTTTCAGAATAGCCGAACATGCTCAATCATCCTATCAATTATTGACATTAATGTCAATATAATATGTAATAAAAAACTCAATCGTCTAATTGAGTTTTCAAAATAAAAGATTGTACTGTTTTATTCCTTTAATGCCGGATAAGCTCCCATACTTTTCAGCTGCTTCTCTTCTTTTCTCAAGCCAGCTGGGAAGGTATTCCATTTTCATATTTGTCTCTTTCGCGCCTATTTTTCAAACCATAAAAAAGCTTTATTCGGCTTAGGATTTCATCATGAAAATAAATCTTAATACGGACAAGAGAACCTTTTTGGTAAATTAAAGAAACTTTCTTTCAAGATAGTCTAAAACTTTTTTGGCGCAATTCTCTATTGATTCTTCGTTTGTTCTAAGATCAATTTCCGGTTTTTCCGGCGCCTCATAAGGATCGGAGATACCGGTAAAGTTTTTAATCTCTCCTTTTCTGGCTTTCAAATAAAGGCCTTTTGAATCTCTTTTCTCTGCAACCTTCAAGGGACAGTTGCAGAAAACTTCAATAAAATTAGTTACTTCTTCCCTTAATTTCTTTCTTTCCTCTTTATAGGGAGAAATAAAAGAAGCCACTACCCCCAAATTGTTCTCTGAAAGCAGTTTGGCAACATATCTTATTCTTGTTATATTCTCGTCTCTGTCTTTCTTAGAAAAACCCAGATCCTTGCTTAAGTAATGCCTGACAATATCTCCGTCCAGTCTCTCCGCCTTGATCCCCTTTTCTTTTAAGGATTTAAAGACCTTGTCGGCTATAGTTGTTTTCCCGGACTGAGAAAGACCAGTAAACCAAAGAACAAAACCTTTCTGTTTTTGCTTTTTCTTGTAAAGATCATCAACCAAAGAATTATGACTGTGGGAGAGAAAGTAATAAACTTCGGGTCTTAAGAGATAGCTTGGAGGCTGTTCTTTTTTCTGAATATAATCTCGCAGCTTGGTTCCGGAGAAAGAAATCTTCTCTTGGTGAGGGCATTTGTTTTTGAAAGCGTGCTTTTCTTCAAGAGGGCAGTAGATCACTTCCGGAAATTTCAATATCTCAACCCCGATTTCCTTTTTTCCAAATTCTTTAAATATTTCTTGGGCGGCAAAGGGGCCATAGTAATCCCCTACTCCTGCGTGGTCTCTTCCTACGATAAAATGACTGCAACCAAAGTTCTTCCGTATTATGGCATGAAAGACGGCCTCCCGCGGTCCAGCATATCTCATTTTTAAAGGGAGAATGCCCAGTAAAACTTTTTCTTTTGGATAATACCTGTCTATTAGAACCTCATAAGAAGTTATAATATACTCGTCTTTGAAGTCAGCATTCTTTTTTTCTCCTATTACGGGTTGAATAAATAAGCCATCTACATTTTTTAAGGCCTCTTTCTGCAAGAATTCGTGCCCGCAATGAGGAACATTCCTTGTCTGGAAAGCGACAACCTTGTCCCAATTTTTCTTTTCAAAGTAATCTCTTGTTTCTTTGGGCGAAAAATTGTAATTAAAGAAAGAATCTCTTGAATTGTCAAAAAGCTCTATCTCGCCTCCTACTAGATAATTTCCCATTTTATAGACAGCATCTACTCCAGGGTGATTTTTGTCTTTAGTGCCAAAAACATTTTCTGCGAAAAAATCTTTGTCGTAAGAAAAGATCTGGGGATCCTTTAAAACAGCTACCAGCTTCCCTTCTTCGTTTTTTAAAGATATTTCTTTTCCGAATTCTTTTTTCTCTTTAATGTCCAAAACAATAGGAATCGGCCAGACGGTGCCGTCCGAAAGCCGCATCTCAGAAACTACTCTTTCAAAGTCCTCTTTCTTTAGAAAACCCTCTAGAGGCGAATAAGCTCCCCGGGCTATGTTTTTAACATCTTTTATCTGCTCCTTATCCAAAAAAAGAGCGTCGGATGGCTCTCTTTTAAAGATTGATACCTTATCTATTAATTTTCCTCCGTGTGGCTCTATCATAAATTTGCTGGTGAATTAACTTGTTGCTGGCAATAATGCCTTTTAAGTTTTTAATTTCTCTCTTGTATTCCAGATCCTCTCCTTCAAGGTCTGTCATTTTACCGCCGGCCTCCTCTAAAATTAATTGGGGGGCACAAGTGTCCCATTGGCAGGTTTTATCAGAAAAAGTCAGATAACCCTCGGCCTTCCCTTCAGCTATCAACCCTGCTTTAAAACCGATGCTTCCAGCCCTTACGGCCAAAACCCCTGTCTCGTTCAAAAAATCCTTCGTGTTTTTGTCTAAATGAAAACGGCTGGTAACT
Source organism: uncultured Candidatus Saccharibacteria bacterium (assembly GCA_964648705.1). Classification (GTDB taxonomy): domain Bacteria; phylum Patescibacteriota; class Minisyncoccia; order Minisyncoccales; family GWA2-38-27; genus CAZDXV01. The sequence goes on from CAZYOI010000003.1 coordinate 21,462, forward strand.
ATCCGCGAATTTTTCAAATCTTTCGCTTCTGAAACCTTGATTCTAGAATTGTTTAAAAAAGCGCCCTTTCCTTTAAAAGCCCGGTAAAGTTTATCCTTGGCTGGGAGATAAACTACCCCCAAAACCGGCTTATTTCTTTCTATTAATCCTATCATTATAGCGAACTCTCCGGTTTTTTCCAAAAAATCCCGCGTTCCATCCAAAGGATCTATTATCCATCTCTTTTCAGATTTAAAGCTGGGCTCTTCTTTTTCTTCTGAAAGAACTTCATATCCGAATTCAAAAATCTCTTTTAGAATAATCTTTTGCGAAAGAATATCAGCTTCTGTAACTGGGCTCTTATCCTCTTTCTTAAAAACTTTATATTTTTTATTATATTTTTTTAAAATTTCTTTGCCTGCTTTTTTAACAGCTGTAACAGCCTTTTCAGTTTCTTTTTCCATTTTAAAATAATATTTTGGTAATACTCTGCCCTTTTTCCTGCCGCGCTCTAAAACATAATGACTTCATTGTATCCCTTTTTTTAAAGTTTTCTGTCTAAATTATATTTTATAATTAACATTAACAGGTAATTAAAGATATTCAGTTATTAAAACCACGCCATACTTTATTAAAAAATAAAAGAAAATTAGCTTAGTTATAAAATTCCTTTACAACATTTATAACATAATCTATCTGCTCTTCAGTTAATTCAGGATACATAGGTAAAGATATTACTTCATCTGCTAGTTTCTCAGATAGAGAAAGATTGAAATGAGAAAGACCTAATCCTTCCTGTTTATGATTTGCCACAGGATCTTTTATTAAGGTTTCTATTCCTTTTTCTTTTAGAAAGAAATATAATTCATTTCTTTTTTGAGCTCTTAAAACATAATTCTGAAAAACGTCATAATGATCGGAATCTGAATATGGAGGAAGTTTTATTCCTTCAATACCGGATAAACCCTCCTTATACCTTTCAGCTATTTCTCTTCTCTTTTCCAGCCAGGAAGGAAGGTATTTCATTTTCACATTTAAGACAGCTGCCTGAAGATTATCCAGCCTGCTCGTAAACCCGTAAGAAGTTATCTCTTTTTTTGTCTTTTGCCCGTGATTTCTCAAGAGGCGGACTTTTTCTGCTATTTTCTCGCTGTCTGTTGTAACAGCTCCTCCGTCTCCTAAAGCTCCTAGTATCTTAGCGGGATAAAAACTAAAACAGCCCGTTAAACCGAAGCTTCCTCCTCTTTTCTCTTTAAACTCGGCTCCCAGAGCCTGGGCTGAATCTTCAATGATAACCAGATTATGCTTTTCGGCTATTTCTCCTATTTTATCCATTTGGCAGACTCTTCCGTTGAGGTGAACCGGAATAATAGCCCGGGTCTTTGAGGTGACAGCTTTTTCTAATTTATCTGTATCTATCAAGTAGTCTTCTCCTACATCCGCTAAAACAAGACTAGCTCCTGCATGAAAGACAGCCTCTATAGAAGAAAAAAAGGTATGAGAGACTGTTATAACCTCGTCTCCTTTCCCGATTCCGGCCGCCATCAAAGAAAAGATAAGGGCGTCAGAGCAGCTGTTCAACCCTACAGCGTATTTTACGCCTACAAAGTCAGCCAATCTTTTTTCAAACTCTTCAACATCCTCCCTTAAAATTAAATCTCCATTTAAAAGAGTTTTCTCTATAGCCCGGTCAATTTCTCCTTTTATGCTCTTATACTGCAAAGGATAATTTACAAAGGGAACCTTCATGTTTTTTTGGATATTAATTCAGCTATTTTCTTTGCGTTGAGATTGTATTTATCTCTCAAATATTCAGCGCTGCCGACCAAAGAGGGATATTGATCGGGAACCCCTATTCTCTCAAAAGATCCTTTCCACTCAGATTCTGCCAGAACCTCTGCCGCAGCAGAACCCAGCCCTCCTATTACATTATGCTCCTCTACGGTAAACACTTTATCAATCCCCTCTAGCTCTTTAAGCAGCTTTTCTCTGTTTATGGGTTTTAGAGTGTGAAGGCTGATTACTTTCCAATCGCGCCCTTCTGAAGCTTTAAGAGCGGCCTCTGCCCCTGTCCCGGTGGCAATCAGGGCTGTCTTCTTACCCTCTTTTAAAACAGACGGCTCTCCTATCCTCAAATCAGGCCTTTCTTTGTAGAGGTCTCCTTCTCCGCTTCTTCCCAGTCTTAAATAAACGGGTCCTTCCAAATTGTAAGCTTTTTCCATTAAAATATCTGTCTCTAGAGGGTCTGCGGGACAGATAACCGTCATATTAGGCAGGCTTCTCAAAACAGCCAGATCCTCTATGGCATAATGGGTAGCTCCCAATGTTCCGTAAGAAAAGCCCCCTCCCACTCCGACTATTTTAACATTGAGGTTCTGATAGCAGATATCGTTCTTTATCTGCTCCAAGCACCTTAAGGTAACAAAAGGAACAATGGAATAAAGATAGGGTTTTTTGCCGTTTAAAGCCAAACCGGCAGCAACTCCCGCCATATTCTGCTCTGCTACGCCGCAGTTGACAAATCTTTGAGGAAATTTTTCTTGAAAATCTTCAAAAACAGAAAAGCCGAGGTCTCCCGTCAAAAGGTAGACATTTTTATCCCGCTCGGCTATCTTAGTCAAGCTTTTAACAAAAGTGTTTCTCATTTCTCAAGATCCTTTAAAGCTTTTTCATATTCTTCTTCGGAAAAATGCTTGTAGTGGGATACTAATTTATTCTCCAAAAATGAAATCCCTTTTCCCTTGACAGTATGGGCTATAACTAAGCTGGGTTTTCCTTTTTCAAAAGGAATCTTAGAAAAAGCGTTCACCAGCTCCTCTACATTATGGCCGTCTGTTTCTTCAACCTCCCATCCGAAATCTTCCCACTTTTTCTTCAGGGGCTCTATATTCAAAACCTTGTTGATCCTTCCTAAGGCCTGGAGCTTGTTGTAATCGATAGTCGCTACAAGATTGTCCAGTCTATGGTGAGAAGCAAAAAGGGCGGCTTCCCAGTTAGAGCCTTCCTGGCACTCCCCGTCGGAAAGTAAGGCGAATATCCTGTAATTCTTTTTATCTTTTTTTGCCGCTAAAGCGATGCCGGAAGCCATAGGCAGTCCGTGCCCTAAAGAACCGGTGGAAACTTCCACTCCCGGCATGCATTGATATGTAGAATGACCTGCCATTCTGGTTCCCTCCCGGCAGTAATCTTTTAAAGACTCTTTCGGGAAGAACCCCTTTCTGGCCAAAACAGAATAAAGAGCGGCTACAGCATGACCTTTGCTTAAAATAAATCTGTCTCTTTCTTCTAAAAAAGGGTTCTGGGGATCAACAGAAAGAATTTTATAATAAAGAGAAATAAGAATTTCAACACAAGAAAGAGAAGACCCGATATGGGCCTCTTTTGCCTTGTGAACCATTTTAAGAATATCAATCCTTATCTCTTTTGCCAGCTGAGAATAATCCATATATCCAGTATAGAGAAAGAATACCTAAAAATCAATCAAAACAAAGCTGAAAAGAGAGTTTTAAAGAATATCTTAATATCAAGCCATAAGGATCTTTCTCTTACGTATTTTAAAGCCAGTTTTATCTTCTGAGGCTTAATCTTTTCTCTGTAGGCCTTATGGGGATCTTCGCTTCCCTTTAAAATCTCCTCTTCGTGGATATCGGCCAAAGTAGCCAGGTCTGTCATACCGGGTTTTACGCTCAAAATCTCCCTCTTCACCTCTTCTTTGTAGGTTTCAATCTCGGAAAGAACTTCGGGCCTAGGCCCTATAAAGCTCATTTCCCCCTTTAAAACATTCCACAGCTGAGGCAGTTCATCCAGGTTATGCTTTCTTAGAAACTTTCCTATTTCGGTCAGACGAGGATCGTCTGCCGAAGTAGAGGGGCCTCCTTTTTTGTCAGCGCCTACTATCATTGTCCTGAA
>CAZYOI010000004.1:0-21196 GCA_964648705.1 uncultured Candidatus Saccharibacteria bacterium
ATACCTTGAGAGATCTAGATATAAAGGATATGATAAGAGATTACCTTAAGGGAAAGAAACACCCCTTGGATATTATTACTCATACTGTAATTAAACAATAAACATGGAAATAGAACTAGAAAGAACTTTTCTTTTAAAAAAGATTCCAAAAGGATTAAAAGAATGCGATTATATTGAGATTATTGATCTCTATATCCCTCAATCTGTTCCTCATCCCATACTGAGGCTGCGCAAGATAGGAGATGTTTTTGAAATGACAAAAAAGGCTCCAAAAAAGAAAGGGGATTCTTCAGAGCAGTATGAAGAAACCATCCTACTTTCTGCTGAGGAATTCAAATCCTTATCTCATTTGGAGGGTAAGAAGTTAAGAAAGATAAGATATTTTTATCCCTGGAAAGGAGTAAAAAAAGATAAAGCTGATATAGATATATATTTGGATAATTTTGAAGGGTTGGCTATAGTTGATTTTGAATTTGAATCTGTTTCTGATAAAGATAGTTTTCAAATGCCCGATTTCTGTCTCGCGGATTTTACTCAAGAAAAATCTACGGCAGGAGGATGGCTGGCAGGGAGAGAATATTCAGATATTAAAAAGCATTTAGATAAATACGGATACAAAAAGATATTTATTTAAAAAATGCTTTCCTATCTTTATTTTATAAACGATCAGGAAAATTTGAAAATATACCGTCTATTCCTAAATCTTTTATTCTTTGAATATCATCTGATTCATTAACTGTCCGTTTGATAATATCGACTTTTTTATTAAATTAATATAACTTGTTAAAAAAACTTAAAATAAAACTAGTATATTGTTCTTATAATTTGCATTAAGTTGTTTTTTAAGGGAAAATGGAATGTATGGAAAAAGAAATAATTGTAAAAGAAGGCCTGGAAAAGAAAAAAGAAGCTTTTTTAAAAGATGGAGCTGAAAAACTCCATGTTTTGGCAGACTTTGACAGAACCCTTACTCAGGCCTTTGTTGAAGGGGAATATATTCCTGCTGTAATCTGGGTTTTATACAACGGGAATTATTTAGGAGAAGGTTATGTCAAAAAAGCTCAGGAACTCCATAAAAAATATCATAACACTGAAACAGATCCTCAAATTCCCAGAGAAGAAAAGGTAAAAGCTATGAGGCAGTGGTGGATAGAGCATTTTGATCTTTTAATAAGATCCGGTCTTTCTCTGGAAGTGATAGAAAAGGTGGTAGATTCCGGGAAGATAAAATTAAGAGAGGGAGCGGATGAATTTATAGATCTTCTCAAGGAAAATAACGTTCCTCTTGTTATAATGTCTTCAGGAGGTTTGGGAGGGGACTCCATATCCATGTTTTTAAAGAAAAAAGGAAAGCTTTATAACAATATCCATATTATTTCGAATTCCTTTGAATGGGACAAGGAAGGGAAAGCTTTAGCTATAAAAGAGCCTATTATCCACGGCATGAATAAAAGGGAGACAGCTGTGAAAGATTATCCGGTTTTTGAAAAAGTGAAAGAAAGGAAAAACGTTCTTCTTTTAGGCGATAATTTAGACGATATTGATATGATAGAGGGTTTTGATTGCGATAATCTAATTTCAGTTGGGTTTTTGAACAAAGATGTGGATAGAAACCTTCAATACTACAAGGAGAAATACGATATAGTTGTCTCAAACGACGGATCAATGGAGTATTTGAACCGCCTTCTTAAAGATATGTTTTAGCTTGATTGTTTTCTTGGGTTGTGGTAAGGTAGATAAAGAATATCATTTTAATACTTTTACCATCAAAAAAAAGTTCAAAAAAGTAAATAGAAGGCATTTTGATACTCCCCACTATATTAAGAAAGAAACTCTCAAAGAAGAGGACAGGTCCAAAGACGTCATTTTTGTGGTAAAAGACAGAGATTGGGAGTTTAACTGCAAAAACGGTGAATTTGAAGAATGTATAACAAAGGTGTTAGAGCAGGAGAAGAAGAAGGTCTACAACACCCAGGTTGTCTACGAATGGATAGCAAACGACTTTTACAAACAGACAAAAAGAAAAGCTAAAAGGTCGTTGATATAAAGGTGTTTAAAAGCGCCTTTTTGTTTTTATGAAAAAATTGGAAGAAATAGAGGAAATAGAAGCAGGCATAATGTTATCCGGGATTTATTTGTTTAACTTTCTCGGACTTGTTTTTTGGTTTTAAGGTTGATTTTTAACTGTTAGGAAAGTAGAATGGAGACAGTATTTATCTATGGCTAAAAAGAAAGCTAAAAAAACTAAAAAGAAAACCGTAAAGAAAGACGACAGTTTTAAGAGAACCAAGGTGAGGGTTATCGGCATTGGCGGAGGAGGATGCTCTATTGTCACAGAGATCGCCCCTAGAATAAAGAGGGTTGATTTTGTTTCAGCCAACACAGACACCAGAGCCCTGAAGCAGTCGGGCAAGAAGGCAAAGAAATTTCATTTCGGAGAGGAGTCCACCCACGGACTGGGAACCGGCATGAATGTAGAACTTGGAGAGAAAGCTGCTCAGCAGGCAAAAGACAAGATTAAGGGTCTTTTTGAGGGCTATGACTTCTGTATTATTATAGCTTCTTTGGGGGGGGGAACAGGATCCGGAGCCACCCCCGTCTTCTCTAAAATCTCAAAAAGCATGAACTGCCTCACCTTTGGCATATTCACCCTTCCTTTCAGCTTTGAAGGGGAGAAAAAGATGGAGATAGCCAGAGAGTCGCTGAAAAAGATAAAGCCTCATCTAAACTCTTTTTGCGTTATTCCCAATGAGAGAATCTTCAAGATAATAGATAAAAATACCCCTTTAAAAGAAGCCCTCTCCGCTATAAACAGCCAGCTTGTCGACAACTTAGAGGGCCTGATTGAGATGATCTACCTTCCCGGCATGATAAACATTGATTTTGCCGACTTAAAGACCGTTTTAAGAGGGAGGGGGAGATTGAGCTATCTAAACACTATAGAGATAGAAAAGAACAAGGGAGAAGAGTCCCTAAAAAAGCTTATCTCCAGCCCTCTTTATCCCTATACCATAAGAGGCGCCAAGGGCATTCTCTACAATATAGTGGGAGGTAAAGGAATAGAGCTTTCCGAGGTTTCCAAGATTTCAAAGACAATTTCAGACCTTACCAATAAGAGAGCCAAGATTATCTTCGGCATAAACCAGAAAAAGAAGCTGGGAAACAGAATAGACATTACTTTGTTTGCCACCGGCTGTTCTGTAAGAGACGTTCTCGGAGAAAAAGAGGAGCCAAAAGAGAAAAAGCCCAGAAAGAAGCCTCCTAAAAAAGAAGAAAAACCAGAGCCCAAGAAGAAAAAGAAGAAGCCCAAAAAGAAAGTAAGAAGGAGCGCTTTGGAGGTTAAAAAGAAAGAAGAAAAAGAAGAGAAGGAGGTTCTTGACCAGGAGGAGTTCTGGGAGACTCCGGCTATTTTCAGAAAGTAGATTATTAATAATGAAGGAAATTAGAAAAGCCATTATACCAATAGCGGGCCTGGGAACCAGATTCCTGCCCCTTTCCAAGGTTGTTCCCAAAGAACTGTGGCCTTTGGCTGATGTGCCGGTTGTCCAGAAGATAGTTGAAGAGGCGGTTCAGTCCGGCATAGATAAGATAATATTTGTTACAGACCCCAAGAACAAACAGATTCTAGATTATTTTAAGCCTTCTCCGAAAATAGAGAGAGTTTTAAAAAGCAGAGGCAAGAAGAAGATATTGGAGGAGCTGAAAAACTTCCAGGAGTTCTTTAAGGATGTTTCCTTTTTCTCTGTAGTTCAGAAAAAGCCCCTGGGGGACGGCCACGCTCTTTTGCAGGCCAAAAAGATGGTCGGCCAGGAGCCGGTGGCCTCTTTGTTTGCAGACGATATAGTGGATTCCAAAACGCCCTGTCTGGCCCAGTTAAAGCAGGTGTTTAAAACCTGCCAGAAACCCGTTCTCTCCCTTTACCAACTTCCTAGAGAGGAGATCGGGGCCTACGGAGGGGTTGATGTGGAGAAGATAGCCAGCCGCCTTTTCAAGATAAAGAAGATTGTAGAAAAGCCCTCTCCCCAGGAGGTCCCCTCTGAGCTGGCTTTGGTGGGAAAGCATATTCTCACGCCCGAAGTATTCGACTATTTGAAAAAGGCGGAACCTTCAGACAAAGGGGAGATAATTTTAGCTGAGGTTCTGGCCAAGATGGTAAAAGAAGGCAAGCTTATTTACGGATATCAGTTTGAAGGGAAGTGGCTGGAATGCGGAGACAAGCTGAAATGGCTCAAGTCCAACCTCTATTTCTCTCTCAATCATCCAAGGTACGGAAGCGAATTAAGAGAGTTTTTAAAAGAGATATTATGAAAATGGTAACCAAAGCTGTTTTAAAGAAGGCCTACCCAAAGAGGCCTTCTCAATCCCACAAATACGACTTCGGACTTCTCTTGGTTATCGGAGGATCCCGCTTTTATACGGGCTCTCCCGCTTTTTCCGCCTTGGCGGCTTTTAGGTCGGGAGTGGATATGGTTCAGATTATAGCTCCTGAAAGGGCAGCAGATATTATAGCTTCCTTTTCTCCCAATCTGGCAGCTTACCCCTTAAAAGGGGAGAGGATAGAGAAAAAGCACCTTTCAACTCTTCTGGCTATGACAAAATCAGCCGAGATCGTATCCGAAGGAAAGACAGCTATTGTTATAGGAGGGGGGATGGGAAGATCAGAAAAGACCCGGAAAGCAGTCTTGGACTATCTTTCCCAGACATCTTCTCCTCTGGTGGTGGACGCTGACGGAATTCACGCTGTCTCAGAAAACAAAGAGGTTTTAAAGGAAAGATCTTCTCTTCTTACCCCTCATGCCAAAGAGTTTGAGGTCTTGACAGGGAAAAGAGTTTTAAATCTTTCTTTCGAGGAGAAGAAAAAAACAGTTAAAGAGGAGGCCTTAAAGCTTGGCAGCGTTATACTCTTAAAAGGGGAGAAGGATATAATTTCAGACGGAAAAGAAACAGCTGTCTCTAAAAGAGGAAACCCCTTTATGACAGTAGGGGGGACAGGAGATGTTCTGGCCGGGGTAGCCGGAGCTTTAATGGCTAAAGGGCTTGATCCTTTTTTGTCAGCTAAGGCGGCAGCCTTTATTACCGGAGCTGCCGGAGAGGAGGCCGCCCGGAAATACGGGGTTTCTCTCCTTGCTTCAGACGTTATAGAGGAGATTCCTTTAATTTTAAAATAATACAAGCTTTTCAAGATTCTAGAATTAAGAAGGGCTTGAAAACAGTATGCCAAAACTAAAAGACAAAGTAGCTGTAATTACAGGAGCAAGAAGGGGCATGGGCAAAGCAGATGCTTTGGTTTTAGCCCGGGAAGGAGCTAAAGTTGTAGTGTCTGACATTTCCCAAGAAGAGTGCCAAGAGGTGGCAGAGGAGATAAAAGAAAAAGGGGGAGAAGCTATGGCTCTAAAGTGCGATGTTAGCAAGAAAGAAGAAGTTGATGAAATGATTAAAAAAACAATTGATGAGTGGGGAAAAATAGATATTCTGGTAAACAACGCAGGCATAGCGGACTTTAAGCCCTTTCTGGAAATAACAGAAGAAGAATGGGACAGGACAATTGATATTAATCTGAAAGGATATTTCTTGGTAGCTCAAGCTGCAGCTAAAGAAATGGCCAAGCAGAAGTCAGGAACAATAATCAACATAGCTTCTGTGGCTATGGGCCAGGTAGGAGTGGGATTTGCCAATTTAGCCCATTACTGCGCTTCAAAAGGGGGGATTGTCGCTATGACAGAGGAAATGGCAGGAGAATTGGCAGAATATAATATTAGGGTTAATGCTGTTTCTCCGGGCATTATTGAAACTCCGATGATAGATCCTATCAAACAAGATCCCAATCAGGAGAAAGCTGTTTTGGGTAGAGTGCCTATGCACAGGGTAGGCAAGCCGGAGGAAATAGCCAAAGCAGTGTTGTTTCTGGCTTCAGACGACTCTTCTTACATGACAGGTTCTGTTATGGTGGTAGACGGCGGCTGGCTAGCGGTGTAGTATTTTTTAGTTTGGCTTTACCAACCGCCTCCGACTCCTCCTGTTCTTCCTGTTCCGGAGGAAACATTTGAGGAAATAGAGCTTGAGATGCTGTTTATCGAAGAGGTGAAAGATTTTGCGTCAAAACCAGCAACTGTTCCTGCATACCAGCTGGGAGCTACCCGCCATTTCTTAAAGATTTGGCGGGCTTTTTTTATTCTTAATATTTTTGTATAATAGACTAATGGAAGATAAGATATACGATCTAATCATAATAGGAGGAGGCCCCGGAGGCATGACAGCCGGCATGTATGCGGGCCGTCAGAAAATGGACACTCTTTTGATTACTAAGGATTTTGGAGGCCAGATGGCAGACAAGTCCGTTGATATTTGCAACTATCCCGGTTTTGAAAACATATCGGGGACAGAATTAATTAAGAAGTTCAAGAGCCATCTGGATCCCTACGAGGAGGTTGCCGTGGAAAGAGATGAAGTGGTCAACGTTGAAAAAGAAGAGGGCGTCTTTCTTGTTAAAACTTCGGCTAAAAAGAAATTCAGGTCATATACCCTTATTGTGGCCTCTGGAGCGGATCCAAGGCCCCTTGAAGTTCCGGGGGAGAAGGAATTTATAGGGAAAGGGTTGAGCTACTGCCCTCATTGCGACGGCCCTCTCTTTAGAGGCAAAGAGGTTGCTGTGATAGGAGGAGGGAATTCTGCTTTTGAAGCAGCTTTGTTTCTGGCAAATTATGTCGAGAAGATATATATTTTAGAGCGCGGCTCTGAGATCGGAGCAGACGAGGAAAATCAAGAGCTTGTTGAGAAAACAGGCAAAGCGGAAATAATAACGTCGGCTAAATTGGAAAAGATATCAGGAGGCAAGTTTTTAGAATCTATAACCTATCAGAATTTAGAGCAAAAAGAGAAAAAAGAGCTTGAAGTAAGCGCTGTTTTTGTGGAGATAGGCTATCAGCCGGCCACAGCTTTTGTAAAGGGTCTTGTTCTCTTTACAGAAAGGGACGAGATTATTGTAGAATATGAAACCTGCGAAACAAAGACAAAAGGCCTTTTTGCTGTGGGGGACTGCAATGCGGGCAGATTCAAACAGATTGTAACAGCTGCCGGAGAAGGAGCCAAGGCGGCTTTGGCGGCTTACGGATATCTTAAAAACCTTAAAAATGAGCAAGATTAAGAAGATAAAAGCAGAAGAGATTTTGGACTCCAAAGGGGAGCCCGCTGTTTCAGTTGAGCTGGAGACAGAAAAAGGAATATTTAAAGCTTCAGCGCCCTCGGGCACCTCGACCGGAATCCTTGAGGCCGCAGAATTGAGAGACGGAGGGGAAAGGTATCGGGGAAAGGGAGTTTTAAAAGCTGTCAGAAATGTCAATGAAGTTATAGCCCCCGAACTTTTAGGCAAGGATCCTTCAAACCAGGAGAGAATAGACGAAACAATGATAAAGCTTGACGGCACAGACAACAAATCAGAGCTGGGAGCCAACGCTATCCTTCCTGTTTCTGTCGCTGTCTGCAGGGCCGGAGCGGAAGAGACTCCTCTTTTTAGATATATCGCCAGAATGGCCAGGACAAAGCCTTCTCTTCCTCTTCCTTCTGTCTTAATGATAGAAGGGGGGGTTCACGCGGGGGGCTTTTTGGATTTTCAGGAGTTTATGGTTGTTCCTTCAGAAGAGAGCTTTTCAGAGAATCTCAGAGAAGCTGTGGAAACATATTTTGACCTTAAAAAGCTGTTGGAAAAAGAGTACAGCAATCTGGCTACGAATACGGGGCTTGAAGGAGGATTTGCCGCTCCTTTAAGAAGTATAAAGGAAGCCCTTTCTTTTATCAAAGAAGCCATAGGGGGGAGAAATATTAAGATAGCTCTGGATGCTGCCGCTACCTCCTTTTTTTCAGAGGGCATTTACAAGCTGGAAAGGATAGCTTTCACCAGGAAAGGCCTTATGGGCTTTTACTCTGACATTTTCAGGAGCTTTCCTTTGGTTTCTATTGAAGATCCTTTTCATCAAGAGGACTGGGAGGGCTTTTTCAAGATTACCAAGAAGCTGGGCGGGAAGGTTGATATTATAGGGGATGATCTCTTAGTGACCAACCCGGAAAGAATCAAAGAGGCAGAAGAAAAGAAAGCCTGCAACGGTTTGATCTTGAAGCCGAACCAGATAGGAACCGTTACAGAAACTGTTAAAGCTTTCAAGCTGGCCAGATCTTTCGGCTGGAGGACCGTAGTTTCTCACAGGTCAGGAGAAACCCTTGATACTTTCATTTCTGATTTGGCTGTAGGGCTTGGAGCGGATATTATCAAAGCAGGGGGTCCTGTCAGAGGAGAAAGAGTGGCCAAATACAACAGGATTTTAGAGATAGAGAAAGAATTATGAAAAAGATAATCTTTATTGTTTTGGACGGCCTTGGAGACGAGCCTATTCCGGAATTTGAAGGAAAAACTCCTTTGGAGGAGGCTGAAACTTCTAATTTAGACAAGATGGCAGAGAAAGGAGTTTGCTTTTCAGTAGAGCCCTTTCATCCCCGAACCGCTATTCCTACTTCAGAAGGAGGGCATTTTTCTCTTTTCGGCTATAATCCCCAAGAATACGGCATAGCCAGGGGAGTATTTACAGCAAAAGGAGCAGGATTGAAGGTTGAAAAGGGAGATGTCGCTTTGAGGGGGAATTTTAGCACAGTAGACGAGAATATGAATATGATAGACAGAAGAGCGGGAAGGATAAAAGAGACCCAGCCCCTAATAGACGAGCTGAACGGCATGGTTATAGAAGGGGTGGAGTTTTTGATAAAGTCTGCCAGAGAGCACAGAATAGGGATAGTTTTAAAAGGAAAGGGTTTAAGCTCCAATATTTCAGACGGAGATTCCCATTACGGAGAAATGGGGAAAAAAGCCCGAAAGATAGAGCCCTTGGACGAAAGTAAGGAGGCCGGGTTTACATCAGAGGTTTTAAACAAGTTTCTGGACAGGTCCCGGAAGATTCTGAAAAACCACCCTTTGAATAAAAAAAGAAAGCTTCCGGCAAACTATATCCTAACCAGAGGAGCGAGCAGTTTGGCAGGGATCCCCAGTTTTAAAGAGAAGTACGGGCTTTCCGCTTTCTGTGTGGCAGGTAAAATACTTTATCAGCAGATAGCAGAGCTGCTGGGAATGGACTTGGTTAAAGTAGAGGGGGCTACCGGCCTCCCCGATACAAACCTGAAAGGAAAGTTTGAAGCTGTTTTGGAGAACATTCCAGAGTATGACTTTGCTTTCCTTCACATTAAAGCAACAGACAGTTTGGCAGAAGACGGAGATTTTAGAGGAAAAAAGGAATTCATTGAAAAGGCAGATAAAGAGATAGGTTCCCTTTTGGAGCTGGAAAATGTTTTAATAATAGTGACAGCGGATCACTCTACCTGCTCTCTTTTAAAGAGGCACTGCAAGAGGCCTTTTCCTCTTTTAATTTACGGAGACGGAAAGGGGTCTCTTGAAGGGTTTTCTGAAAAGGCCTGCAAAGAGAAGATAGGGCAGATGGAGGTTATGGATAAAACGCTTTCTCTTGCCAGAGAGTAGTTTTTCTGATAGGATTGAAAATAGGTTAAAAATTAAAAAACACATTCTTATGGACAACAAATATCTACTTATAGCTGTAGCCATTATCGCAGGAGGCCTTTTAGTAGGAGGGGGCATAGCTTACAATCGGGTAGCCGAATGCAATCCTGAAGGCGAAGCTCTTCCAAAAGAAGATATTTCAGAAAAAGCCCTAAACTATATCAACAGAAACCTTTTGAGGGGAATGGCAGAGGCCTCCCTGAAAGAAGTTTTGGCAGAGAACGGATTGTACAAGATAGACATAGAGGTTGAGGGCCAGCAGATCAGCACTTATGCTACCAAAGACGGAGCTTTGTTTTTCCCCGAAGGAGTTAAGCTGAATGAAGCGGCTCTGGCTGCTGTCAACAAGGGGAAAACCGTTGGAAACTTTAATGTCAGCGATGATGAAATCTGCAGGGAAGAAGGCAAGCCCCTGGTTTACTTTTTCGGATCAGAATCCTGTCCCCACTGCAGCTGGGAGCACCCCATAATTCAGGGAGTAGCAGAGAAGTTTGGAGAGGAGATAGCTTTTCACGACAATATGGAAAGCAACGAGGATATGGATGTCTTCCAGAAATACAGCACAGGAGGCGTTCCCACCCTGGTTGCAGGATGCAGGTATTACAGGGTAGGATCGGGAGAACAGGAAGGCAAAGAAGCCGAAATAGAGAATCTTACCGCCCTTTTCTGCAAGCTGACAGACAAAAAGCCGGCTGATGTCTGCTCTGAAGTTGAAGAGAAAATTAAGGAGATAAATTAATTATGGTAAAGGTTTATTCCACTCCTTCCTGCCCTTATTGCGAAACCTTAAAGCAGTTTCTTAAAGAGAAAGGGGTTGAGTTTGAAGAGGTTGATGTCTCCCAGGACAAGGAGGCCTTAAAAGAAATGGTAGAAAAGACAGGCCAGATGGGAGTTCCTGTCGTAGATATAGACGGCAAGGCGGTAGTGGGATTTAATAAAGAAAAGATTTTAGAATTACTGGGGATTAAAAAATAACTTTAAAACAGCGGACTCCGCTGTTTTTCTTAATATGACTAAAGTAGCTATAAACGGATTCGGGAGGATAGGCCGCCCCACCTTTCGAAGGATTTTAGAAAACCATCCTGATTTGGAGGTGGTAGCTATCAACGATCTGACAGACAATGAAACCTTGTCTTATCTTTTAAAGTATGATTCTGTTTACGGGGTTTACGGCAAAGAGGTTGAATTCGACAAAGAAAGCATTACAGTCGGAGGAAAGAAGTTTAAGGTTTTTGAGGAAAAGGACCCGGAGAAACTTCCCTGGAAGGAGCTGAGAGTCGATATAGTTTTGGAGTGCACAGGCGTTTTTAGAGATTTAGAGGGATCAAGAAAGCATATCAAAGCAGGGGCTAAAAAAGTCATTATTTCAGCTCCGGCAAAGTCAGAAGAGATCCCCAGCTATATTCTCGGAGTCAATGCTCAAAAGTTTGACCCTGAGAAAGACGATATTGTTGATATGGGCTCTTGCACTACAAACTGCTTAGCCCCCATTGTGAAGATACTTCAGGACAGCTACGGCATAAAGAAGAGTTTTATGACTACTGTCCACAGCTATACCACAGATCAGAAGATACTGGATCTTCCCCATAAGGATTTGAGAAGGGGAAGGGCAGCAGCTTTAAATATCCTTCCTACCACTACGGGAGCTGCCAGAGCAATAGGAAAAGTGATTCCTGAAGTAGAAGGCAAGATGGACGGCATGGCTTTAAGGGTGCCCAGTCCGGTTGTTTCTGTTTTAGATCTTGTAGCTCTAGTGGAGAAAGCGCCAAAAGACAAAAAGGAGCTCAACGGAGTATTTGAAAAGAAAGCTGAAGAATTAAAAGGCATTTTCAGAGTGGAGAAAAAGCCTCTTGTTTCAACCGATTTTCGGCAGGATTCTTACTCTTCCGTTCTTGACTCTGAGTTTACGATGGTAAAAGGCGATTTGGTCAAGGTTTTGGGCTGGTACGACAACGAATATGGATTTTCCTGCCGTTTGGCAGAGCTTACAGACTTTATAGGGAAGAGGATATAGGATTAAAAGAAAGCCCCGGACTTGCTTGCCGGGGCTTTTTCATCAGAGACAAGGCCAGCCAGACCGTCGGGACCGCGGAATTCGGACCTTTTCTCTAGAAATCATCCCATCTTATCTCTTCGCCGGGGATCTTTGCCTATTGCTGGGAGATTAACAGCGGCTCTTCCCGGTTACTCCAATAAGATTTCCAGCCGGCTGACACCGGCCTTTATCCCGTTTGGCAGGGAGATTTCGGACCGCAGACTGCTGGCGGTAGCGGGCCACGCGCCCGCTCAAGAGGACCGCCTGCCATTTAGCAGAGCTGCCTTTGCTGGCGGAGACCATAGCTCCTTTGGAGCATCCCGATATTCCCGCTTCTTGCCTCTGATGATTTTAAGAGCTTTTTTAAGTTTAGTTTATTGGCTGCTTTTGTCAATCTAGGTTTTTCACATAAAAGATCTTTATTTTATCCATACAAAGGGTATAATAAAAAAAGATTATGGAAAAGAAGGTTCCCATAGAGGTCTCAGCAAGGCATATTCATTTATCCCAGAAAGATCTGGAGGCTCTTTTCGGCAAAGGATATCAACTTGAAAAACTGAAAGACCTTACCCAGCCGAGCGATTTTGCAGCTAAAGAGACAGTAGATGTTTTTGTCGGAAAAAAGAAAATAGAAAAATTAAGGATTGTAGGCCCTGTCAGGGAAAAGACCCAGGTAGAGCTGGCTAAAACAGACGCTCTACATTTGGCATCGGAGGCTCCTATAAGAATATCAGGAGATCTTAAGGGGACCCCCGGAGCCGTTTTAAAGGGTTCGGAGGGAGAGGTTGAAATAAAAGAGGGGTTGATAATAGCCCAGAGGCATATTCACGCCAGTCCCGAAGAGGCAGACAGTTTAGGCCTCAAAGAGGGGGATTTGGTTTCTGTCAAAGTGGAGGGCGAAAGGTCTTTGGCTTTTCACAAAGTAAAAGTAAGGGTAAGAGAGGATTACAGATTGTGCATGCATATAGATACGGACGAAGGAAATGCAGCCTCTGTTGATAAAAAAGGAGAGGGCATTATACTATGATTTTGGTCTTAAATTGCGGAAGCCAGTCTATTAAATGGAAATTGTTTAAAGATAATTTGAAGGAGTTTAAAGAAGGGAAAGTTGCCGGTGTTAAGGATTATCAGAAAAGCTTGGAAAAAGAATTGAATAAAGCCAGTTCTTTTCAAAAAGATATCAAGATTATAGGGCACAGAGTGGTTCACGGAGGAGACAAATTCAGAAAGCCTGTTGTTTCTTCTGAAAAAGTTTTAAGAGAATTAAAAGAGATTGAAGATTTAGCTCCTCTCCACAACCCTTTTAATATCATGGGGGTTGAGGCAGCTTCCAAGGTTTTCCCCGAGGCCAAGCAGGTTTTGGTCTTTGATACAGAGATTTATCAGGACCTTCCTTTTAAAGCTCTAAGATACGCTCTTCCCGGAAAAAGGTTCAAAAGATACGGCTTTCACGGCATCTCCCACGAATATGCCGCCAAAAAAGCTTCAGGCAGGAGCTTTAAAAAGCTTAATATTATTACCTGCCATTTAGGGGGAGGTTCAAGCGTAACCGCTTTTAAGAAGGGAAAGGCAGTGGATACCTCCATGGGCTTTACCCCTTTAGAGGGAGTTGTTATGATGACCAGGCCGGGAAGCATTGATCCTGGCATAGTTTTGAAGATGGTAGAAGAGAACTCTTTGAAGAAAGCAGAAAAAACCCTTAATTTTGAATCGGGCATAAAGGGGCTGTGCGGGGAAGACAAGATGCTCAAAGTTTTAGAGAATGTTGAAAAAGGAGACAGGAGGGCTGAGAAAGCTTTAGATTTCTTTATTTATTCTGTTCAGAAATACATAGGATCTTACTTTGCCGTACTGGGTTCCTGCGACCTTCTTGTTTTTACGGGAACTATAGGTTTTGGCTCCTTGAAGATAAGGAAAATGATATCTGATCTTAATATTTTTAAAAAAACAAAAATCTCAGCCGTAGAGCCGGCAGAAGAGCTGGCTATAGCTGAAAAAATTATATGAAAAAAATTCTTATAGCCATAGACAATGACTTTATCAGAGAGGCCTATGAGGAAGTTTTTCAAAAAGAGAAATTTAAGGTCTTTGCCACCAAAGACGGCAAAGAGGCCTTGAAAACAGCAGAAAAAGAAGACCCTGATGTTGTTTTGGCTGATGTTCTTTTGTCCAAGCTTGACGGCTTTGATCTTTTGAAGAAATTGAAAAACATTCCTGTTATTCTCTTTGCCCAGATAGAAAGGACAGAAACCAGAAAGAAAGCTATGGAGCTTGGAGCAAGGGACTTTATAACGGCAGCAGGGGTTTCTCCTGTCGAGGTGATAAGAAAAGTCAAGATTGTTCTGGGAGAGCAGAAAACTTACAAAGTAAAGGTTGATAAGAAATCTCTTGATATCAGGGAGCTGGCAGAGGATTTGGGGTATGATCCCTCCTTAAAATGCCAAAAGTGCGGAGGAGGCCTTTCTCTCTATCTTATGAGGGACCTTTCTTCCGGTGAAAAGCATTTCATAGTTTCTTTTGTCTGCCCTAAATGTAATAAATAATTTTATGTCTCAAGATATTCTTTGGCTCAGAGAAATTAGTTTTAAAGATGTTCCTGAAGTAGGCGGCAAAAACGCCTCTTTGGGAGAAATGTACAAAGTCCTCTCCAAAAAGGGAGTTAATATCCCGGACGGCTTTGCCTTGACTACTTCCGCCTACTGGAAGTTTCTAAAAGAAAACGGTTTGGATAAAAAGCTTTCAGGCCTTTTTAAAAAGTATGATCCTAAAAGCATAAAGAGCTTGAAGAAAACAGGAAAAAAGGCCAGAAGGCTGGTTTTAAGGTCCAGATTCCCCGAAGATCTGGAGAAGGAGATTTTAAAGGCCTCCAAAAAGCTCAACAGAAAGTACGGCAAGGATATCAGCGTCGCTGTCAGGTCCTCGGGCGTTGTTGAGGATATGCCGGATGCTTCTTTTGCCGGCCAGTTTGAAACCTTTTTGAACATAAAAGGGGAGAAAGAGCTTTTGGATGCTGTTAAAAAATGCCTGGCTTCCACTTTTAATGACAGAGTAATCTCTTACAGGGAGGAAAAGAAAATAGACCATTTAAATTTTGCTCTTTCTGTAGGAGTTTTGAAGATGGTCAGGTCGGATCTTGCTTCATCCGGGGTAATTTTTACTCTGGATACAGAGACGGGCTTTTCTGATGTTGTTCTAATAAACTCTATCTGGGGGATAGGGGAGATGATAGTCAAAGGAAAGATAACTCCTGACGAGTTCTATGTCTTCAAACCCACCCTTAAAAAGAAATTCAAGCCGATTATAGTCAAGAATCTGGGCAGGAAGACGAGAAAGTACCAATACGGCAGAAAGAACGGCTTGAAGGAGATTCCCGTTAAAAAATCTAAACAGCTTCAGTTTTCTCTAACGGATAAAGAGATTATGACCTTAGCCCAATGGGCTGTACTGATAGAAAAGCACTACTCTAAAAAAGCGGGCAAGTGGATGCCCCAGGATATCGAATGGGCCAAAGACGGGGAGACGGGAGAACTGTTTGTCGTCCAGTCAAGGCCGGAAACAGTTCATGCCTCCAAAAAAGAGAAGGTTTATAGAGAGTATATTATAGAAGCCGAAAAGAAGCCTCTTTTAAAGGGAATTGCCGTGGGAGACAAAATAGGAAAGGGCAAAGTCAAAATTATCAAAGATGTCTCCAAAATAGGAAAGTTTAAAGAAGGAGAGGTTCTGGTCACTAAAATGACAGATCCTGACTGGCTTCCCGTAATGAGGATGGCTTCGGCTATTGTTACGGACGAAGGGGGAAAAACATGTCATGCATCGATCGTGGCCAGGGAGCTCGGCATTCCGGCCATTGTGGGAACGGAGAAAGCAAGCAGGGTTTTGAAAACAGGGAATACTGTTACAATTGACTGCACCCAAGGCAGGCAGGGAAGGATCTTTGAGGGAGAAGTTCCCTTTAAAGTAAAAGAGTATGATTTAAAGAGGATTCCCAAGCTGAAGACCAAGATAATGATGAACATCGGAGCTCCGGAAGCGGCTTTCAAGTCCGCCTCTCTGCCCGCAGAGGGCATAGGTCTGGCCAGGGAGGAGTTTATTATAGCAGAGAAGATAAAAGTTCATCCTTTAGCTCTTTTGAATTTCGGCAGGCTGAAAGACAGAAAGCTCAAAGATAAAATAGAGAAGATTACAGTAGAGCACAAAGACAAGAAAGAGTTTTTTGTAAAAGAATTGGCAGAAGGCATAGCCCAGATAGCTTCTGCCGTCTATCCCAAGGAGACCATAGTCCGTTTTTCCGACTTTAAGACCAACGAGTACAGGAATCTTGTCGGAGGCTATCTTTACGAAGACGAGGAGGCAAATCCGATGATGGGATTCAGAGGAGCTTCCCGTTATGTCAGCGAAGAGTTTAAGCCTGCTTTTGAAATGGAGTGCGAGGCGATAAAAAGAGTGAGAGAGGTTTTCGGGCTGAAGAATGTCAATGTAATGATACCTTTCTGCAGGACAGTCAAAGAGGGAAAGGACGTTTTAAAGGTTATGAAAAAGAAAGGATTAAAGAGAGGAAAGAATCTTAATATCTATGTTATGTGCGAGATTCCCTCTAATGTTATTCTGGCAGACCAGTTTCTGAAGGTATTTGACGGGATGAGCATAGGATCTAACGACTTAACCCAGCTTTCTCTGGGTCTGGACAGGGACAACGGAAGAATAGCTTACATTGGAGATGAGACAGATCCTACTGTTAAAAAAATGATTAGCAAGACAATATCTCTTTGCAATTCTAAAGGGAAATACTGCGGCATCTGCGGAGACGCCCCTTCTTCTTTGCCTTCTTTTGCCAGATTTTTGATGAAAGAGGGCATTCCCTCTATGTCTTTGTCTCCCGACGCTGTTATGAAAACCATTCTCATTCTTTCTAAAAAGAAATAATTATGTACGATGTAATAACATTCGGTTCTGCTAGCCGGGACATATTTTTAGAACCCGGAGAGTATAAGGTTAAAAAAGACAAGTCCTTTATTACGGGAAAAGGAGTTTGTTTTAATTTAGGTTCTAAGGTAAGCGTAGAAGGAGTTAATTTCTCTTCTGGCGGAGGAGGAACCAATTCTGCCGCCACCTTTTCGTCCCGAGGTTTTAAGGCCTGTTTCTGCGGCTCTCTGGGAGACGACATTTCGGGAAAGGAAGTGATTAAGGAGTTGAATAATTTTGGCATAGAGACAAAAGTTTCTCTTAAAAAAGAACCGACAAACTTTTCAGTTGTCTTAAATCTGCCCGAAGAAAGGACAATTTTGGTTTACAGAGGGGCTTCAGAGCGCCTCTCCAAAAAGGATATTCCTTGGAAGGAAATAAAAGCTAAATGGCTTTATCTGGCTCCTCTTTCCGGAAATCTTTCTAGGATGACAAGAGAGATAGTGGATTTTGCTTTTGAAAGAGGGGTTAAAATAGCTTTAAACCCCGGAAACTCCCAGATAGCCGATGGCATAGAGAAGGTTTTAAAGAAAGTGGATGTTCTTCTTTTGAACCAGGAAGAGGCCTCTCTTTTGACGGGGATCGGGTATAAAAAGGAGAAAGAAATCTTTAGAAAAATAGATGATCTCTGCCCCGGCATCGCTATAATGACAAAAGGAGACAAGGGCTCTCTGGTTTCAGACGGCAGGAATCTTTTTTCTGCCGGCGTTGTTCCAGTAAAGGTTAAAGACAGGACGGGAGCCGGCGATTCTTTCGGAGCCGGCTTTGTTTCCGGTTTTATTGAATCAGGGGATATAGAGTACAGCATTCAGCTGGCTACAGCCAATGCCGCTTCCTGTTTAGGAGAAGTAGGAGCTAAAAAGGGCTTGTTGAAAAAAGGAGATCATTTTAAAAAGATAAAAGTTAAAAGAATATGAACTTAAAGGACTATTTTAAAAAAGCGCAGAAAGGGAAGTGGGCTTTGGGCCAGTTTAACTTTTCTACTCTGGAGCAGCTTAGAGGAATCCTTAAAGCAGGGAAGTCTTTGAACAGCCCCCTTATTCTGGGGACCTCTGAAGGAGAAAGCAGGTTTCTGGGTTTGGCGGAGATTGTTGCTTTATCTGCTATCAAGAGCAATGCTTACGGTATTCCCTTCTTTTTGAATTTAGACCACGGAAAGGATCTGGATTGGATTAAAAGAGCTGTGGATCTGGGATACCACTGCGTTCATTTTGACGGGTCAGGCCTTTCTTTTGAAAAAAACATTGAGAAGACAAAAGAAGTCGTTTCTTACGCTCACAAGAAAGGTGTTTTGGCAGAGGGAGAACTGGGAAAGATAACAGGGTCTTCTGTTGTTTCTAAAGGGAAAGCTGTAATAAAAGAGAAAGATCTTACTTCTCCAAAGCAAGTAGAAGAGTTTGTTGAAAGGACGGGAGTGGACAGCCTGGCTGTGGCTATAGGCAACATACACGGGGTTTTTGAAAAGATGCCCGAGCTTAATATTGATCTTTTAAAGAAGATAAGGGAAAAGACAGATGTTTTCCTGGTTCTTCACGGAGCTTCCGGTCTTTCTTCTTCTGATGTCAGGAAAGCTGTAAAAGAAGGTATGGTTAAAGTAAACAACAATACAGAACTAAGAGTTGCATGGAAAGAATCCTTAAAGGGGTCTTTGAGGAGCGGCGAAGCTAAGCCCTACAATATTCTTCCTTCTGTAGAGGAAGCTGTTCAAAAAAAGGTCGAAGAAAAGATAAAATTGCTTGATAGCAAAGGGAAAATATAGTATAATCTCAATATGGACAAAAGGCCACTCTTTACAATATTCTTAATTTTAGCTATAGTCGTTCTTGTATTGATAGTTCTGGGAGGAGTTCTGGATTTAAGCGGCAAGAGAGGAAAGGCGAGCATAGCAGAGGTGATTACAGAGAAGAAAGAATACAGGTCGGGCGATTCTTTGGAGGTTAAGATAAAGAATGTTTCGGACCGGGAAATCTGCTTTTCCACCTGCTATCCCTATTATATTGAAGCAGAGAAGGAGGGGTGGAAGAGCTACAAGTATCTTCCCTGCAAGGGAGAGGATATGGTTGACAGTTGCGTAGGCCCCAAAGAAAAGAAGGCCTTTCAGCTCTCTCTGCCAGAGCTCGAAGGAGGCCCTCACCGGCTGGCTGTTCCGGTTTGCGTGGAATGTCAGAAAGGAGAGCGTTTTCAGGATGAGCATTGGTTTTACTCCAACCAGTTTGAGATAAAATAGTTAAATCTAGCCGTTTAATTATTCAGTTTGAATGATTTTCGGGTTTTAGTTAAAATATTATGAAAATAATTCAAGAAAGAGATAAATGTATCGGTTGCGGCTCCTGCGCCGTTATCTGTCCAAAGTTCTGGGAAATGGATAAAGACGGGAAAGCAACCCTTAAAGGTTCTGAGCAGGCAGGCAGCAATTATGAACTGGAGGTTGAAGAGCTTTCTTGCAACGAAGATGCCGAGGCCTCCTGTCCCGTCGGTATAATTCATATAGAGAAATAACAATGCTTTCCTTAAAGGCCAAAGAAAGAAAAAAAACAGGAAAGAAAGCGGAAGAATTGAGAAAAGAAGGGCTTTTGCCCGGGATTTTGTACGGTCCTGAGATAGAAAACAAAATGATTGAAACAGATCTTTCCGGTTTTAAAAAGATCCTTAAAGAAGCAGGGGAGAGCTCCTTGATTTCTTTGGAATTAGAGAAAGACAAGTTCTCTGTTTTAATTCACGAAGTAAAGCTTGATTCTTTAAGTTCCGAGCCTGTTCATGTTGACTTTTATCAGCCCATTCTTACAGAAGAGACCGAGGCTACCGTTCCTTTGGTTTTTGAGGGAGAGCCCCTTGCTGTGAAGGAACTTGGCGGAACCTTGGTTAGAGAAATCCAGGAGGTGGCGGTCAGAGCCCTTCCGGAGAAGCTACCCCATGAAATAAAGGTGAATGTGGAAAAATTAAAAACCTTTGAAGACGAGATTTTAATAAAAGACCTGGAGCTGCCGGAGGGAGTTAAAATAGAAAGGGAAAAAGATGAAATAGTAGCTTTGGTTCTTCCTCCCGAAAAGGTTGAAGAAGAGCTTGAAAAGCCTATTGAAGAGAAAGTGGAAGAAGTTGAAGAGGCAGAAGAAAAAGAAGAAGAGGAAGCGCCGATAGAAGAAGAAAAGAAGGAAGAAGCTTCTCAAGAGAAAGCTCCAGAAAAAGAGGAGCAGGCAGCCCAATGAAGATAAAAGCTTTAAAGTTTATTCTGCTTGCGGTTATAGGTTCGGCTTTAATCTTGCCGAATCTTCTTTTTGGAGAGGAAGACTTAAAGAGTGTTTGTAATTTGAACAATATTGAGTCGGAATGCAATAAGTTAAGCAGTTCAGAATGTACTGCCTTGTTGAAAAAATGCGAGAAATATTATCAAGAGGAAAGCAAAAGAATATCGGATGATATTAACAGGACGGCCCAAGAAAAACAGACTCTTCAGAATAAGATATACAGCATAAATAAAAAGATTCAGAACTTGGATTACCAGATTTATCAGAGCAATTTAGTAATAAAAGATTTAGGCATTCAGATAGAAGATACAGGAGAGTCTATTGAAAGTACTTCTTCTGAAATTGAAAAAAAGAAAGAACAGCTGGGAGCTATTCTGCAGACCCTTTATGAGCAGGACAGAAAGCCGCTCATTGAGATTCTTTTGGCAGAAGAGGATATATCGGGCTTTTTTGACGATTTGGTAGCTTTGGAGGTTTTAAACTCGAAGAATAAGGATTTATTAAAGGATATAAAACTGTTGAAGACGAATTTGATAGATGAGAAAGAAGAGCTGGAAACAGAGAAAGACGATTATAATAAAGCAGTTCAAATTCAACAGCTTCAGAAACAGGAAAGCCAGCAGACAAAGCAAGAGCAGCAACATTATTTAAATATTACCGAGCAAGAGTATCAGCAGCAGCTTCAGGAGAAAAGGGAAATTGAAAAGAAAGCGGCCGAGATAAAAGCCAAACTGTTTGCTTTGGCGGGTACTCCTACTACAGAGGCTCCTACATTTGGAGAGGCTTTAGAAATAGCTAAAACAGTTGAGAATACCACCGGGGTAAGACCCGCTTTCCTTTTAGCTATTTTGCAGCAAGAATCTGCTATAGGAAAAAATGTAGGCCAGTGCTATCTTAAGAACACTCAGACAGGAGCGGGTACTGTAGCCTATAACGGCAAAGCTGTAGCAAATGTAATGAAGCCTACAAGAGACGTCGGTCCCTTCCTGACTATTACCAAAGAGCTGGGAAAGGAGTGGCAGAGCACTCCTGTATCCTGTCCTATGAGTTTTGGCTACGGGGGAGCTATGGGCCCCGCCCAGTTTATACCTTCTACCTGGATGATTTACAGAAACCGCCTGCAGAGTATTTTAGGAAGACCTGCCAGTCCCTGGGCTATTCAGGATTCCTTCCTGGCTTCAGGGTTGTATTTATCCGATTATGGAGCTTCAAGCCAGACAGAAACGGGGGAGTGGAAAGCTGCTATGATATATTTCTCAGGATCTACAACTAATTCAAGGTTTTACTTCTACGCTAATCAGGTTTTAGCCAAAGCTGACTGTGTTCAGGAGTTTATAGATACCAATACTATGTCAGCTGCCTGCCAGAGTAAGATAAATCTGCAATAACCCTTGACAA
>CAZYOI010000005.1:0-13510 GCA_964648705.1 uncultured Candidatus Saccharibacteria bacterium
GGACAAGGGGTTTTCTTTTTTGATACGGCTTGGTAATATATTAGTGGATGAGGCTGAATTGCCTGCGGTTACGGCTTCAGGCGGCTGAAATCTGTAAACTGTTGCTCTGCGGATTTCCAACGGTTACGGCTTTTGGAAGAGTTATCAGCAATTTACAAAAAATAAATATACTTGGTGCAAGATATTAGGGCATATCAAGGTGCCGAATAAGATACAACCCTGAGAGCATTCAAAGGGCGGTGGCAGAGAAGATATTTTGTACATTTGGTTCGCGGTGGCGGAATCCGAACGGCAACCTGGACGTTCCGATTCTCAACTGGAACGGTCTGAAGCGCGACCTGAACCTCAATTGGTTCGAGAATGACTGGAACGAGAACTGCCGGTTCGCGGGCGTTCGCAAGTTTCTTTGTTTCCCGCCTTTTTGGGCGGGTTTTATTTCAAAGATTTTATCCAGCCGCCAATCATTTTTCCTATTTCGTCTAGTTTTTGAGATAGATTTATATATTTTTTATTATCTAAAGCTTTTATTTCCCAAGCTACTTGGAGAAAAAACTTTAAAAGGTCTAGTTTTACAGAAGCTTTAGTTAAGCAGATCAGTTTTTCAGCTTTACTTAAGTGAGTAGCTTTAACGGTAAATTCTATTGTTTCTGTAAACAAGGAATCTATTTTAAAACCCAAAGTATAGCGAGAGGGTTTGGGCAAATGGACAATGTATTTATGCCAAAGCTTGTAAGCATCTATCAGCTTTTGAATAATATTTAAAGCTGATCGGGGGTTAAAGGAATAATTATGAGAATTAAACTTGGTCATAGGTTTGAAGATATAGTTAGCGTTGATAACCTGCTTTTGGCTTGGAAAGAATTTATTAAAGGAAAAAAGGGAAAAGAAGATGTCCGGGAGTTTTCTTTTAACCTTATGAATAATGTTTTAAAGCTCCATTCGGACCTCAAAAAGAAAAATTATAGTCACGGCGGTTATTACGCTTTTAATATCTCAGATCCCAAACCTAGAAATATACATAAAGCAAAAGTGAGGGACAGATTGGTTCATCATGCCGCATACAGGATTTTGTATCCCTTTTTTGATAAAACTTTTATTGCTGATTCCTATTCTTGCCGCTTGGGCAAGGGAACTCATAAAGCTCTTAAAAGATTTGTCTCCTTTAATTATACAGCAAGCAAGAACAACACCAAAACCTGCTGGTTTTTAAAATGCGATATTAAAAAGTTTTTTGCCAGTATTGATCAATTAACCTTAATTGAAATTCTGGAGAGATACATATTAGATGAAGACATTGTCTGGCTCTTAAAAGAAATTATATCTAGTTTTAATTCTGTAAAACCCGGAAAGGGCCTTCCTCTTGGGAATCTCACATCCCAGCTTTTCGTTAATATCTATATGAACGAATTTGACCGGTTTGTTAAGCACTGTCTTAAAATGGAATATTATATAAGGTATGCAGACGACTTTGTAATATTAAGCAGAAACAGACAGCAGTTTTTAGAATTGATTCCTCAGATATCAAACTTTTTGGATAAAGAGCTTAAATTATCTCTGCATTCCGATAAAACGGCTGTTAAGACAGCGGCTTCAGGCATAGATTTTTTGGGATGGATTGTTTTTACAGATCACATGGTTCTTCGAACAAAAACAAAAAGAAGGATAATAAAGAGAATAGATAATAACTTTGATGAAAAAGGTCTTAATTCTTATTTCGGTTTTCTCAAACATGGAAACGCTTTCAAATTAAAAGAAAAGATTATAAGATCTATTTATGAATTTTAAAGAAAAAGTCTTTGAAATTGCAAAAAATATTCCTCAAGGAGAAATTCTGACGTATAAGGATGTAGCTAAGAAAGCAGGTTCTCCCGAAGCTTTTAGGGCTGTAGGAAATGTTTTGAATAAAAACAAAGATCCTAATGTTTCCTGCCACAGGGTAATAAGGAGTGATGGCAGAGTAGGGGGATATAGCAAGGGGAAAAGAGAAAAGATAAGGTTACTAGAAAAAGAAGGGCTTTTTATAACAAAAGACAAAGTTTACTTTTTTAAAAAAGTATGATAATAAAAAAGTGGCTCTTTGAAAATATTCTAACTAAGAAAGGAGAGCGAAATGGCAGGGATTGCGGCTGTGAGCGCAGAATCTGGGGTGCCGAAAGAGAGGTTTGCCTCCACTTTTGCCCATCAGATCTGGTATCAGCAGCACAGAGGAGAGAGATTCTCCGGAGCAGCTGTCTTAGAGGAAGGATCTATTAGAGGTTCTTGCAGAGAGGGGCTTTTCAGGTCCAATTTTCATATGGAAGAGCTGAGGGGGAGCGCCGGGATTGGCTACTGCGGTCCGGAAGAGGAGCCCTTTGAGGGTCATTCCAGATTTGGAAAGTGGTCTGTCTGTTTTTGCGGCAATATTATAAACAGGGGAGAACTTCGCCGGGAGCTCGGCGAAAAGGGGATTGCTTTCAGAAAAGAAGGGGATGCCGAGCTGATTATGGCGATTGTCTCTCAAAAAGAGAGCATTGTCGAGGGATTGAAGTTTTTGGCTGAAAAAGCAAAAGGTTCTTACTCTCTTCTGCTTCTTACCCCCCGGGGGATTTACATTGCTGTTTCTCCTGACGGAAGATGGCCTCTTGTTCTGGGAAGGAAAGATGGAAAGATTGTTGTGGCCACAGAAACTGTCGGTTTCAGGAACTTCGGCTTTGAGATTGACCGGGATCTGTACCCCGGAGAGATAGGCCTTCTCAAAGACGGAGATTGGCAGACAAAAGCTGTTGTTAAAGGGAAAATCCAAATCTGTTCTTTTCTCTGGGCCTACACCACTTTTCCTAATTCTGTCTATTACGGAGTTTCCTCTTCTATGGCAAGAAAGAGACTGGGAGCCGCTTTAGCCCGAAAAGATATTGCGGAGGGATTTATCCCCCATTTGGCTATGCCGGTTCCGGACTCCGGAAGGCACCATTTTATAGGATACCTTCAGGAATATCTCAGGGCTATGATGAGAGGACTCATTAACAGAGTTCCTCTGGCTGAAGAGCATCTTTTGAGATACAGATTCTCGGGCAGGAGCTTCACTCGCTCCACCCAGGAAAAAAGAGAGAAAGAGGCCTTTGGGAAAATCGTGGAGGGAGGAGATTCTCTTGACGATATAAGGGAGATGCTTGATATTTTCCGCGAAGTTTACGGAGACGATCTTTTAAGGCTGATTATTTCTGTTTTGGAAGATTCTGTTGTTCGGGGCACCCAGATGGAGCAGAATCTCGTTCCCAAGATTAGAGATATGGGCTTTAAAGAGGTTCATATCAGAGCTTCGTTTCCGGAGTTGAAGTCCTATTGTCCCTGGGGAAATACGACCAAAAAAGGAGAAGTTTTGGTTTCCCGTTATCCCTGCCTTGAAGATAGAAGAAAAGCTTTGGGTGTTGACAGCTTAAGATACAACAGCGTGGATGATCTTGTTAAGGCCATAGGTCTTCCCAGAGAAAATCTCTGTCTTGACTGCGCTCTTCTTTCCGAGTAAAGCAAAAACCACCTTCCGAGGTGGTTTTTTATTCTTCTTTCGCCTTCTCTGCTATCTTTTTGAATATTTGAGGATGTTCTTTCGCTATTTGAGACAATACTTTTCTGTTCAGTTCTATTTTTTTCTCTTTTAGATTATGGATAAGCTTGTTGTAGGAGATTCCCTCTTTTCTTGCCGCAGCGTTTATCTGCGTCTGCCAGAGCCTTCTTTTGTTCCTCTTTTTGTTCTTTCTGTCTCTGTAAGCGTGAGTCCAGGCGTGCTGAAGGGCTTCCTTGGCAGCTTTGTATTTGGATTTTCTTGCCCACCTAAAGCCCTTGGCTTGTTTTAAAACCTTTTTCCTTCTTTTTCTTGCTGTTTTTCCCCTTTTTACTCTGGCCATGTTATATGATTATATCTTACAGAAAAAAGCTTTGCTTATTTCTTTAATTCATTTTTAATCCTTTTAGCTTCTCCAGGAGAAAGCTCCACCCATTTTCTGAGCTTCCTTTTCTTCTTTCCTGATTTCTTGGCCCTTAAATGGTCCTGTCCGGTGGGCCTTCTCAGGATTTTTCCTTTTTTAGTTATCTTAAACCTCTTTTTTATCGATTTTCTGGTTTTCATTTTTGTCCGGGGCTATAATCATAGTCAGTCCCCTTGGCTTCTTTTTTAATTCTCTTTCTATTTTAATAGGGGTTAGCTGCTTTAGCATTTCAACGAATTCATTCACTTTTTCTCTGGCATGACCCTGAAGGGCTTTTTCTCTTCCTCTCAGCCTCATTTCGATTCTCACCTTGTCTCCTTTTTTGAAGAATTTGGCTGCCTGTTTTGCTCTGGTTTCCATATCATGCTCTGATATGTTGAATCCCAGCCTGATCCCCTTAAGCTCTCCTCCTTTGTGGTGCTTGGCCTGTTTTTCCTTTTTTTTCTGCTGGTAGGCGTATTTGCCGTAATCCATTATCTTGCAGACAGGAGGATCCGCCTTGTCTGTCACCTGGATTAAGTCTAAACTGCGATCCTTTGCCATTTGGATCGCTTTTTCTTTTTCCATCACTCCGATCTGCTTGCCGTCTTCTCCTATCACTCTTACCTCCTTGGCTCTTATTCTATTGTTTGATATTGGTTTCTTAATAGTCTTAAATTATCTTGTGGAGACGGAGGGATTGAACCCTCGTCCAAAAGACTTATTTCTTCAATTCTACAGACATATCCTGTTTTTATGAGATAGAAGCTTTAAAACAGGCAAAAAACTCCTATCTTTGCCTCTTTTGTTTCAATAATTATTATGAGGCCGTAATAATTATCTATCCTGATGATTTGATACCTGGGACTGATTATCAGGAGTCTTCAGGCAGGCACAGCTTTTAAGCTAAAGCTAAAGCTGGTTGTTTAAATAACTTGGCAGTTATTTAGTTTTCCAGTTTTACGAGATAGAGCTCGGTCCGCCTTGAAGCAATAATTTCTTTTGTCGAAACAATTCATCCCCTTTTTAAAGTTCTTCTTATTTCCCTTTCTGCCTCTCTTTTCTTTATCTTCTCCCTTTTGTCTTCTTTTTTCTTTCCTTTGGCTGTTGCGAATTCGAGCTTTATTCTAGCATTTTTAGTATAGACTTTCAAGGGTATCAAGGTCAAGCCCTTTTCTTTCGTCTTTCCTATCATTTTCTTTATTTCTTTTTTGTGTAAAAGAAGCTTCCTTGACCGGTTAGGATTGTAATCTTCAGGAGCGTTGGCCGGCTGATAGGGGGGGATAGAAGCTCCTATTAGATAGGGTTCTTGGTCTTTTAAGACAACATAAGAGCCCTTCAGGCTCATTCTGCCTGACTTTGTTGACTTTACCTCCTGGCCCGTCAGAACCATTCCTGCTTCAAATTTCTCTATTATCTGGTAGTCGTAGGAGGCCTTTCTGTTTTCGGCTAAAACCTTCATACTTTTATTTTACCAGGAAATGAGATAAACTAGAAATAATGATAAAAGAAAAACTGGAAAAAACAATAGAGAAAGCCGTTATTTCCCTTCAGGAGAAAGGGAAGCTTTCTAAGTTTTCTATTCCGGATATTGTAATAGAAATACCTTCCCAGGAGATTCACGGGGACTATTCTTGCAATATAGCTATGCAGGCCTCGGCTTTAGCTAAAAAGAATCCCCTTGAGATGGCAGAAATGATAAAAGAAGAGATAGATTCTCAAAAGAGAGGCCTTTTAAAGGAGGTTAAAGCTGTGAAGCCCGGCTTTTTAAACTTCTTCCTTTCAGAGAAGTTTCTCCAAGGAGCGGTTGACAGAGCTTTAAAAGAGAAAGATGGTTTCGGATCTTTAAAGTTGGGAAGGGGCAGAAAGGTAAATATAGATTTTATCTCAGCCAACCCTACAGGACCTTTGACCCTGGCTAACGGAAGAGGGGGTTTCTGCGGAGATGTTTTAGCCAATGTTTTGGAGAAGTCGGGCTTCAAGGTTACCAGAGAATACTATATCAACGACAAAGGGGGGCAGATAAGAGCTCTGGGCCATTCCGTAATAGGGGACTCTGAAGCTGTCTATAAAGGGGAATATATTAAAGATCTTAGAGAGAAGATAAAAACAAAAGATGTCGAGAAAGCGGGAGAAAAGGCCTCAGAATATATCTTAAAGAATATGATAAAGCCTACTCTAAAGAAGATAGGCGTTAAGTTTGATGTCTGGTTTTCGGAAAAAAGCCTTTATCCCAAAGAGACAGACAAAGCTTTAAAAAAGATAAAAGATTTTACTTTTAAAAAAGAAGGGGCTTTATGGCTTAGAACAACCAAGTTTGGAGACGACAAGGACAGGGTTTTAGTAAAAGAAGACGGAGAACCCACTTATTTTCTATCCGAGGTAGCTTACCTTGAAAATAAGTTTAAGAGGGGCTTTAAAAAACTTATTCTCCCTTTGGGGGCAGACCACCACGGATACATTAAGAGAATGAAAGCTGCAGTTGAAGCTTTGGGCTATTTAAGAGAACAGACAGACTTTATTGTCTTCCAGATGGTAAGGTTGTTCAGAGGAGGAAAACCGGTCAGAATGTCAAAGAGAGAAGGGGTTTATGTCATTTTAGACGAACTGGTAGAAGAAGTGGGTTTGGACGCTGTAAGGTTTTTCTTTCTGGAGAGGGAGGCCAACACCCATTTGAACTTTGATCTGGATTTGGCAAAAGAGAAATCAGAGAAAAACCCTGTTTATTACGTCCAGTACGCTCATGCCAGAACAGCGGGCATTTTAGAGAAAGCTGGCAAAAAGAAAGGGGATTCTTCTCTTCTCTCCCATCCTTCAGAGCTTGCTTTAATGAAGCAAATAGCCAGATTTCCTGATATTGTAAGGGATACGGCTCAGGACTATCAGCTTCAGAGACTGCCCCAGTACAGCAAGGATTTAGCCTCCGGTTTCCACAAATTCTACAGAGACTGCAAGGTCTTGGAGGCAAAAGAGGATCTTGCCGGAGCCCGGTTAGCTTTGGTTAGAGCCGCAAAAACAACATTAAAGAACAGTTTGGAGATAATGGGGGTTTCAGCTCCGGACAAAATGTAATGAAAAACAGATACTTTCTTTTGAGACACGGGGAATCGTTTTCCAACCTTAAAAAAATATTGTCCTCCTGGCCCGAAAAAGAACATTTTCCTTTAACAGAAAAGGGAAGAAAAGACATCGAAGAGAGAGCGGAAGAATTAAAAAACATTGATTTTATCTTTTCTTCTGACCTGCTGAGGACAAAAGAGACGGCCCAGATAGTTTCAGAGAAAACAGGAATAGAGTCCGTCTTTGACAAAAGGCTGAGAGAATACAATTTAGGCGTTTTCAACGGCAGGCCGGAGTCAGAATACAAAGAGAATGTGGAAGGAAAGAATAGGTTTGAAGAAGCTTTAGAAAAAGGCGAGAGCTATAATCAGGCAGCAGAAAGGGTTTTTGATTTCTTTCAGGAGATGGAGAGGAAATACTCCAATAAAACTATTTTGGTAATAAGCCATCAGCTTCCTTTAGCTTTGCTGGAAGCTAAAGCAAAGGGAGTTTCTTTTGAGGGAATGAGTTCTTCTGAGGACTTGGCGGGCAGGCTTTCCGGAGGCAGAAGAATGGAGACAGGGGAGTTGAGAGAATTGACAGATTGAAAATACTTTTCTTTATGTCAGGGTTTTTTGGATAAAATTAAGATTCTAACTTACCCAGCAAATCAGAAAATCCTAATTTCTCCGTCCACCGCTTTAGATATTTTCTATCTAAAATCTCTCCTGAAATCCTAAAAACCGATTCAATATCTTCCAGATGCCGGCTGGATTGGCTCAGCTTATACCACTCCAGCTTGCTTAAGATTAAATCTTCCGGAGATACGAAATAAACGTCTTGGTTTCCAATTTTTTTAAGTTTCTTGTTTTCAAACTCGGGTCTGTCAGAAGCATTTTCTTTCCTGTCTGCCCAAAAGTCTACTTTTAAATTGTTTTCAGGATCAATAAAATTAAACTCTCCTTTGTTTTCAATAGCTTCTTTTATCATCTCCTCGTCAGCATAGCCTGCTTTAACAATGCCTCTTAAAGCTTTAGCTAAAACAGAAGCTTTGGGCTTTTCGAGCTTGACTATGATGTCTATATCAAAAGTAGCTCTCGGTCTGCCCCAGACTGAGACAGCAAAGCCTCCGGTGACAAAATAATCTATCTCAAGATTCTGGAGTATTTCAGCTATTTTTAAAAGAAGTTTTTCTTGGCTTGTTGTTTCCATTAAGAGAGTTGAGTTTTAAGCAGAATAAAGCTAGGTCGGAAGCCAGCTTGACCTTTTTGGAAGCTGGCATCTTCTTAAAAATGTCATCCTGTTTTTCTTGAGCTGTTTTTTTAGCATTTTCCATTTCTTTATTATATCATGACAGATCTCAAGAGAAAAACGCTTTCTCTCTATCGTTTCTGCGGTAGCTTGTCAGGAAAGAAGATTTTAGTTAAGATAAGATATATATGAGTTTTAATCTGCCTAAAAAAGAAGAGGAAATTCTTGATTTTTGGCGTAAAAAGGATATTTTCCAGAAAAGTTTGGAAAAGAGAAAAGGAAGCGAAAGATTTGTCTTTTACGAAGGGCCTCCTTTTGCCAACGGTTTACCCGGAATCCATCATCTGGTGGCCCGGGCTTTTAAGGACGTTGTTTTAAGATACAAAACAATGAAGGGCTTTTTTGTAGGGAGAAGGGCCGGATGGGATACCCACGGTCTTCCTACGGAGATGGCAGCTGAAAAAAAGCTTGGAATCAAGAGCAAAAAAGACATTGAAAAGATAGGAATAGACAAGTTTATTGAAGAATCAAGAGACAACGTCTTTAATTACAAGAAAGAGTGGGAGGAATTCTCGGAAAGAATAGGGTTTTGGCTTGATTTTGAAAAAGCATATATTACCTGCAGCAAAGAATATATTGAGACTCTTTGGTGGATTTTAAAGCAGGTTTGGGACAAAGGGCTTTTGTACCAGGACTATAAAGTGGTTCCTTACTGCCCCAGATGCGGCACTTCACTTTCTTCTCATGAAGTGGCCCAGGGATACAAAAAGGTGACAGAGAACTCTATTACAGTAAAGTTTGAATTAGAAGAAGAGCCGGGAACATACCTTCTTGTTTGGACCACAACTCCCTGGACTTTGCCCGGCAATACGGCTTTGGCCGTAAATCCTGATATAGATTATATTAAGTTTTCCTTAAAGGGCTGTTTCTATATCTCTTCTGAAAAGGAGTTTAAAGAATACGGAGAAGGGAAAGCTTTAGAGAAGATAAAAGGAAAAGACCTGATAGGCAGGAAATACAAGCCCCTTTTTGAAAACAAAGCTCCCTATGTTGTGGCGGGAGCTGACTTTGTCTCCGTTGAAGAAGGGACAGGCGTAGTTCACATAGCCCCGGCTTTCGGCGAGGATGATATGAATTTAGCCAGAGAGAAGGATCTTCCTATTTTGATGACGGTGGACGAGGAAGGGAATATGAAAGCAGAGGGCTATCCCTGGCAGGGCAGGTTTGTAAAAGAGGCAGATTCTTTGATTGTAGAGGACTTGAAAAAGAGAGATCTCCTTTTCAAAGAAGAGGATTACGAGCATGATTATCCTTTCTGCTGGAGATGCAAGACTCCTCTTTTGTACTACGCCAAGAATTCCTGGTTTATTAAGATATCCGAGATAAGAGAAAAGCTGATAGAAAACAACAAGAAGATAAACTGGGTTCCTTCTCATATTAAAGAAGGAAGGTTCGGCGAATGGTTGAAAGAGATAAAGGACTGGAATCTTTCAAGAGAGAGATACTGGGGGACTCCTCTTCCTATTTGGGAGTGCTCAAAGTGCAAAAAGAAAGTTTGCATAGGAAGCCTAAAAGAGCTTGAAGAGAAGTCGGGCCGGAAAATAGAGGATCTTCACCGCCCCTTTGTGGACAGGATTTCTTTTGACTGTGAATGCGGAGGAAAAATGAAAAGGGTTCCGGAAGTTATAGACTGCTGGTTTGACTCAGGCTCCATGCCCTTTGCCCAGTGGCACTATCCTTTTGAAAACAAAGAGAGAATAGACAAGGGGGAGCTTTTCCCGGCAGACTTTATCTCAGAGGGAATAGACCAGACCAGAGGATGGTTTTATACCCTTTTGGCTATTTCTACTCTTTTAGAAAAGGGCGTTCCCTACAAAAACGTTGTTGTTTTAGGTCTGGTTTTAGATTCTGAAAAACAGAAAATGTCAAAATCAAGAGGCAATATTATAGTCCCCAAAGAAATAATGGAGAGGTTCGGGGCTGACTGTGCCAGGATGTACTTCTATACGGTTAATTCCGTATCTGAAGCAAAAGGATTTGACTTTAAAGGCGTTCAGGCCCTTTACAGAAGGTTCTTTGACACTCTCTGGCAGAGCTACAACTTCTTTTCTATGTACAGCAATTCTTCTGAAAAAGATTCTTCCTCTAAGAATCCTTTGGATAGATGGATTCTTTCCCGCCTGGAGGGCTTAAACAGAGAAATAGCGGATAATCTTGACCGGTATGATATAGTGGGAGCTGCCAGGCCCTTTCTTGCTTTTTTGGACGACTTGTCCAACTGGTATATCAGAAGATCCCGCCAGAGATTCAGAGATTCAGACAAAGAAGCTGCCTCCGCTCTTTATTATGTTCTTTTTAAGCTGTCCAAGCTTTTAGCCCCTTTCGCTCCCTTTTCGGCAGAGGCCCTTTATCTGGAGCTTGGAGGGAAAGAGGAGTCTGTTCATCTGGAGGACTTTCCCGAGCCGGGGAAGAGAGAGAGAAAGCTTGAAGAGAAGATGGAAAGAGCTAGGAGCATTACAGCCAGAGCTCTTGCTTTGAGGGCTGAAGCCGGCATCAAGACAAGACAGCCCTTAAATAAGCTTGCTATTGAAGAGAAGAAGCTTGACAAGGAGCTTTTGGAGATAATAAAAGAAGAAGTTAATGTAAAAGAAGTTGTTTTGGGAAAGAAGCTTAAGCTGGATACAAAGATTACAAAAGAGCTTAAAAAGGAAGGAGAGAGAAGAGAGTTCTTGAGAAACGTAAAATCTTTGAGAAAGAAGCTGGGCTTAAAGCCGGGCGATAAAGCTTCTCTCCTTTTAACCACTTTCTCCGATATTGTCTACAAAGGCCTTGAAAAGGACGCCGGAGTCAAAGAGGTTAGGGCGGTAAAGAGGATAGAAAATCCCCAGAAAGAGATGGAAATAGAGGGAAGAAAAGAATACATTTCCATTAAAAAATAGCTTATGGCAGTCCACTACAGAACCCAGGCCCTGGTTTTAAAAAAGAGAGACAGGGGGGAGGCGGACCAAGTCATTGCTTTCTATACCAAAGAATACGGAAAACTTCAGATTTTAGGCAGGGCTATAAGGAAGATAAAGTCAAAGCTTAAATCTGCCACAGAGCTTTTTTATCTTGCAGAAATAGAGTTCATTCAGGGAAAAACCTTCAAGACTCTTACTGACGCCAGAGAGATAGAATCTTTTAAAGGATTGAGAGGCGATTTTGAAAAGATGAGGGCGGCTTTCAAGATATTGGAAACTCTAGACAGGCTTGTTAGGGGGGAAGAAGCAGACAAAAGCTTATGGAGATTATTGATAGAGTCTTTTAAAAGGCTTGACAGCTCTTCTTTTTCCGGCTTTATAATCTACCACTATTTTGCCTGGAACCTTCTTTCTGTTCTGGGTTATCAGTTGGATTTTGACAACTGCTTTCTCTGCGGGAATAAGCTGAATCATTCTCTTTTTTTTAATCCGGGAGGAGGTTTTGCTTGCTCTCAGTGCCGCAAGGGAAAGAGGATTTCCACTGAAGCCTTCAAGATTATCCGCCTTTTGTCGGAAAAAAACTGGGAAGGATTGAAAAAGGCAGAGATTTCAGATGGAATAAAAAAGGAGGTGTCCTTTCTTACCGAGGACTTCATCTCTTCTCTCTAATCTGGTAGAATAAAACAACATGAAAAGATTTATTTTCATTGTAATAATATCGGGACTGGTTCTGGCCGCTGTCGGCTTTTGGTATTGGCAGAGAAACCCCTATTCCAAAGATGTTTTAAAGCTTGAGATTTTAGGGCCGGAGAAGGTGAAGGCGGCAGAAGAGGTTGAGTATACAGTGAAGTTCAAGAACAACGGAAACGTAAGGCTGGAAGACCCCTCTCTTATCTTTGAATTTCCCCAGAACACCCTTTTAAAAGAAGATGAAGAGCTGAGGCAGAAAATAGAGGCGGGGGATCTGGGAGCTATCTATCCCGGCCAGGAAAAGAGCTTTAAGTTCAAGGGAAGAATCTTTGGAAGAGAAGAGGATATTAAGACAGCCAAGGCCTGGCTGAGTTTCAGAGTGGAGAACCTTAAAGCTTCTTACGAGTCTTCTACTACTTTAAATACCAAAATAGAAGAAGTTCCTATAACCTTTAATTTGGACCTTCCTTCCCAGATAGAGTCCGGAAGGGAGTTCAGCTTTTCTTTAAACTATTTTTCCAATGTTGACTATCCCCTGACTAATTTGAGCGTTAGAATGGAATATCCTTCGGGGTTTGAGTTTTTAAGAAGCGCCCCTTCTTCTCTGGATAAAAAAGAATGGGATCTTCCTGTTATTAATAAGGCGGAAGGGGGGAGAATTGAAGTGAAAGGAAAGCTGTCCGGAGAAGCCGGAAGCCAGAAGATATTCGAGACCTCTTTGGGCGTCTGGAACAACAATGAGTTCACCGTATTAAAAGAAGTCTCCAAGGGGACAGAGATCGGGGAGCCCCATCTTTCAGTTTTTCAGAGGATAAACGGGCAGGACGAGTATATAGCCGCTCCCGGAGAGATGCTCCATTATGAAATATTCTTTAGAAACATATCAGGAAAGCCCTTTAAGGATTTGTTTTTAGTTTCAAATTTAAGAGGAAAACCTTTTGATTTCGACTCGGTCAAGGTTAACAAAGGGGAGTTCAGCGAGGGAGAGAAGTCTATTGTCTGGGACTGGAGAGACATTCCAAAATTGAGCTTTTTGGGCAAAGGAGAAGAGGGGAAGGTTGAATTCTGGGTTGAAATTGAAGACCGGTGGGAGGTCTCGGCTTCAAGCGAGAAGAACTTTGTTTTGAGAAACGAGGTTCTTGTTTCAGAGGTGGAAAAGATATTCGAGACCAAGGTCAATACAAAGCTGGCAGCTTCTCAGAAAGGATATTATGAGGATTCTGTATTCGGCAATTCAGGACCTATTCCTCCCGAAGTAGGAAAAGAGACCACCTATACCATCGTCTGGGAGGCCAGGAACTACTATAACGACCTGAGAGATGTTGTTATGAGAGCCGAGCTTCCCGGCAATGTAGAGCTTACAGGGGAGATTTCTCCCGAAGAGGAAAAGGAGAACTTTACTTTTGACGTGGTAAGCCGCGAGATTGTCTGGAGAGTAAATGACGATGAAATAATGGAGGCGGGGTCCGGTATTTTGACTTCGGCTCCCCGTATCGCCTTCCAGGTTTCTTTGGAGCCCTATTCCAGCCAGGAAGGAGATGTGGTTGATATTATAAGGAGGGCCGTTATTCAGGGAGAGGATCAATGGACAGACCAGATTATCAGGGATACGGATCCTTCAATAGA
>CAZYOI010000005.1:13610-19739 GCA_964648705.1 uncultured Candidatus Saccharibacteria bacterium
ATATGAAAGAGCTAACGGAAAAAATAATATCTTTCTCTAAAAGAAGGGGCTTTATTTTCCCTTCTTCTGAAATATACGGGGGATTCGGCTCCTCTTATGATTTTGGCCCTTTAGGAGCTGAAATGAAGAGGAATATTAAGAAGTCCTGGTGGAATGAAATGACAAGAAGGCAGAAGGATGTTTTGGGTCTGGATTCTGCTGTTTTAATGAATCCTGAAGTATGGAAAGCTTCAGGCCATTTGACGGCGGGCTTTGCCGATAAGCTGGTTGAATGCAAAAAGTGCCACCATAGATTCAGAAAGGACCATTTGGAAAAGAACGCTTGTCCCGACTGCGGGGGAGAGCTTACAGAGCCGAGAGATTTTAACTTAATGATGAAAACCTTTGTCGGACCTTTGGAGGGTAATTCTTCTTTAGCTTATCTCAGGGCTGAAACCTGCCAGGGGATATATGTTAATTTCAAGAATGTTGTCCAGTCAATGAGGCAGAAGGTTCCTTTTGGAATAGCCCAGATAGGAAAGGCCTTCAGAAACGAGATTACCCCCAAGAACTTTATCTACAGGACCCGCGAGTTTGAACAGATGGAGATGCAGTGGTTCTGTCATCCCAAAAAGGCCTCTCAATTCTTTAATTACTGGAAGAAGGAAAGATTAAACTGGTATTACAATCTGGGAATTAAAAAGAAAGATATAAGGGTGGTTGATATTCCAAAAGGGGAGCTTCCCCATTATGCCCAAAAAGCTGTAGATATTGAATACAGATTCCCCTTCGGCTGGAAGGAGATAGAAGGAATACATAACAGGGGAGACTGGGATCTTTCCAATCATTCTAAGCATTCGGGAGAGGATTTGAGCTATACAGACGATAAAACAGGAGAGAAATACTTTCCTTACGTTATAGAAACCTCCGTAGGGGTTGAAAGAAGTTTGTTTGCTTTTCTTTGTTCAGCTTACGAGGAAGTTGAAGGAGGGAGAACTAAAAAAGGAAACAAAGAGAAGGAAGTTGTTTTAAGATTAAACAAGTCTTTAGCTCCTCTGAAAGTAGCTGTCCTTCCTTTGGTTAAAAATAAGCCCGAAGTGGTTGAAAAGGCAAAAGAGGTCTATAACATGATAAAGCCTCATTTTTCCTGCCAGTACGACGAAGGGGGTTCTATCGGAAGGAGATATAGGAGGCTGGATGAGATAGGATGCGTTTTTGCTGTAACGGTGGATTTTGAGACGCTGGAAAAAGAGAATGTAACTGTTCGCAATCGGGACACGATGAAACAAGAAAGAATTGAAATTTCAGAACTCCTTGAGTTTCTTTTCAATAATCTATGAAAACTGCAGCCATAGTTCCAGCTTTAAACGAAGAAGACAATGTGGGAAATGTTCTCAGGGTTCTTTTGGATTGTCCCGATATAGGCGAAGTTATCTTAATAGACGACGGTTCAGAAGACAGAACTCCTGAAATAGGAAAAGAGGTTGGAGCCAGAGTAGTCAGGTTATCTAAGAAAGGAGGAGGAGGGAAGGCCAACGCTATGATGGAGGGGGTTAAGAGAACAGATGCTGACATTATTTCTTTTTTTGACGCTGACTTGAAAAAACTTACTTCAGAGCATGCCTCTCTTTTAATAAAGCCGGTAGTGGCAGGAGAGGCTGAAATGTGCGTTGCTATCAGAGAGAGGAAGGGCTGGGGTATAATATCCAAGCTTGCTGTAAAGATTGATCCTCTCTTGGCTATAGCGGGCGAAAGAGCTATGAAAAGATCTGTCTTTGAAGGAGTTCCCCGCTACTTTATGAAGGGCTTTATGGTGGAGACGGCTCTTAACTATTACTGTCTGGTCAATAATCTCCGTGTTTCCTATGTAAAACTGAAAGGGCTGAGTATAGCTGTAAAAGAGGAGAAATGGGGTTTCTGGAAGGGATTTAAAGCAAGATTAAGAATGTACAAACAGCTTGTTAAGGTAAGATTTATGATATTTAAGAGAAAGGGGATGTTTGAAAATGCCCAAGACAATAAAGCTTAAAAACAATTTGAGATTCATTCCTGTCTTTCAGAAGGGAACCAAGGCCGTTACCCTTCTGGTTTTAATTGGAACAGGATCTAAATACGAAAAAAAAGAGATAAGCGGAATTTCCCACTTATTAGAGCACCTTCTTTTTAAAGGAACCAAAAAGAGGCCTGACCAGCTGGCTGTAGTAGAGCCCTTAGACAGAGTAGGGGGGATATACAACGCTTTTACGGGCCAAGAGTATACCGGATACTATATCAAAGTGAGAGCTGACCATTTTGACCTGGCTTTGGATATTCTTTCCGATATCTATCTAAACTCCAGGTTTGATTTAAAAGAGATTAAGAAGGAAAAGAAAGTGGTCTTAGAGGAGATAAATATGTACCATGACCATCCCATGTATCATATTCAGTCTTTGTGGACCAATGTTTTGTACGGAGACCAGCCCGCAGGACGGGATATTGCCGGCACCAAAGAAGGGGTTTCTTCTCTTTCCAGAAAACAGATAGTTGATTACTTTGAGGGGCAGTATGTAGCTTCCAACACGGTTGTTTCTGCGGCTGGAAACCTTCCAGGGAGTATTTCTGAGACAGCGGAAAAGATAGAGAAGAAGTTCTCTAAAAGGGGAAAAGAGAAGATTCTTAAAAAACCGGATGTTTCAGAGGAGCAGAAAGAACCCCGGGTGTTGTCAGAATACAGAAAAACAGACCAGACCCACCTCTGTCTGGGAGCAAGAGGATACAACCTCTTTTCTTCCCAAAGATACACTCAAAAAGTTTTAGCTGGTCTTTTAGGAGGGATGATGAGCTCCAGATTGTTTAGAAAAGTTCGCCAGGAAATGAGCCTTGCCTACTATATCACCTGCCAGTCCTCTTCAGATCCCGACACGGGATATTTGGCGGCCCAGGCCGGAGTTGACAACGGCAGCGCGGAAAAGGCGGTTTCTGCCATTCTGAAAGAATATGAGAAGGTAAAAAGAGAGGTTTCCGAAAAAGAGCTTGACAAGGCCAAGGAAAACCTTAAGGGAAAACTTGCCCTGAGCCTGGAGACTTCAGACGCTCTGGCTTCTTTTTACAGCGTCCAGGAAATTCTTGAGGGGAGAGTCTTAGCTCTTGAAGATATTTATGATAAGATAAACAAAGTAGGGGTTAAAGATATTAAAAAACTTGCTCAAGATATTTTCAGGCCCGAGAAGCTTAATTTAGCCTTAATAGGGCCCTTTAAAGATAAAAAGAAGTTTGAAAAGCTTTTTAATGAATAACCAAAAGATATTAGATATATCCTGGGAGACCGTTTTTAAAATATCTATAGCTGTGATAGTTTTCTATCTGCTTTTTGTTATAAGGGACATTTTCGTCTGGTTTATTTTTGCTCTCATAATCTCCGTTCTTTTTAATCCCGCTATTGAGTTTTTATACAGAAAGCTGAGGATTCCGAGGATAATAGCTGTCGTTTTCATATATGTCGGCATTTTGGGAGTTTTCAGCTTGCTTGTTTATCTGATAGCTCCTCTCTTTTCCTACGAGATAAAAGAGTTTGTCAAAGTGCTCCCTCTTTATTTTGAGAAGATATCTCCTCCCTTGCAGGGGCTGGGCTTTTCCGCTTTTGCCGACTTTGAAACCTTTGTCCAGTCTTTCGGCTCGACTTTAGAGAAGATGGCAAACAACATTATGAATGTTCTCTTTACCTTCTTTGGAGGGGTTTTTACCACCCTTTTTGTTATTACTACCGCCTTCTTTCTTTCTGCTGAAAAGAGTCTGGCTGAAAGAATGATCTTTCTTATCTTTCCCAAAAGATACGAGGTCCAGGCTCTGGCTATCTGGGGGGATGTCAGGAGAAAAGTAGCCGGCTGGTTCGGAGCAAGGATTCTGGCTTGTCTTTTTGTCGGGGTGGCAGCCTACATTACTTTTGTCTTGTTTAATGTAAAGTATCCCTTTACTCTTGCTCTTTTGGCCGGGGCTTTGAACTTTATTCCCTATATCGGAGCTGCTGTCACCGGAGTTCTTCTCTTTTTAATATTGTTTCCTATAAGCATATTGAAGGCCCTCTTTGTTTTAATAGCTTTTGTTTTGATACAGCAGGTTGAAGGAAACATTGTCTCTCCTATTTTAATGAAAAAGATTACCGGCCTTCCTCCCGCCCTGGTGATTGTTTCTCTTGTCATAGGGGGCAAGTTATGGGGCGTTCTGGGAGCCATTCTGGTTATTCCTTTGGCTGGCATTATCTTTGAGTTTACCAAGGAGTTTTTGCAAAAGAAAAAAGAGCAGGAGGCAGAAACGGTAAAATAGTCTTTCAATAAGGCCTTTTTTGTGCTAAAACAAAGAAAGGTTTTTTTAATTATGAAAAAGTTTTACATTACAACAAGCATAGCTTATACCAACGCTCCTCCCCATATAGGATTTGCTTTGGAGCTGGTTCAGGCAGACGTTTTAGCAAGATACCGCAGGCTGCAAGGAGAGGATGTCTATTTTCTGACAGGGACAGACGAGCACGGAGCCAAAATAGCCAAGGCCGCTGAAAAAGAAGGCAAAGATCCCCAGCAGTTTGCAGACGAGCTTTCAGAGAGGTTTAGAAAACTGACTGAAGTTTTAGATATTTCCAATACGGACTTTATAAGGACAAGCGACGAAAGAAGGCATCTTCCCGCTTTAAAGAAGGTCTGGTCTGAATTAAAAGAAAAAGGAAAGCTTTACAAGAAAAAATACAAGGGTCTTTACTGTACCGGCTGCGAGGCCTTTGTTACAGAGAAAGAACTGGTTGAAGGCAAATGCCCGATTCATCTTAAAGAACCGGAAGCAACCGAAGAAGAAAACTATTTTTTTAAGCTTTCAGACTACGCTGGAGAAATCAGGGACGCTATAAAGAAAGAGAGGCTTAAAATTATTCCGGAAAGCAGAAAAAGAGAGATCCTGAACTTTGCGGAAGGGGGCTTGGAGGATGTAAGTTTTTCAAGGTCAAAAGAGAAGTACTGGGGTTTTCCGGTTCCGGGCGATCCCGGCCAGACGGTTTACTGCTGGGCCGACGCTCTCACCAACTATATTTCAGCTATAGGATATGCCGGAGATGAGAAGAAGTTCAAGAAGTACTGGCCCGCAGATGTTCACTGCATAGGCAAGGACATTCAGAGATTTCATGCCTTGATTTGGCCGGCGATGATCTTGGCTTTGAACTTAGATCTTCCCAAGATTCTTTTTGTCCATGGTTTTATCTCTTCCGAAGGAAAAAAAATGTCCAAAAGCCTTGGCAATGTTGTAGATCCTTTTGAGCTGGTTGAAAAATACGGAACAGACCCTGTAAGATATTATCTTTTAAGGGAAATTCCTTCTGCAGAGGACGGAGACTTTTCCTATGATAAGTTTGAAAGAAGATACAACGGCGATCTGGCTTCCGGGATAGGAAATCTTTTAGCAAGAGTGAAAAGCATGGCTTTAAAGCATGGCTTTAAAAAGGGAGAAGCCGCAGAGGAGATTAAGAAGGCAGAAAAAGAATACCATAAAGCCCTGGAAGATTTTAATTTTGCCAGAGCTTTGGAATCTATATGGAAGCTGGTCAGGTTTTCCGACAAGCTGATAGAGAAAGAAAAGCCCTGGGAGGGAAATTCTCCCGAGGTTTTAGGCGGGCTACTTGAGATTTTAGATAAAATAGGGGAGCTTTTAGAGCCCTTTTTGCCGGAAACCTCTTTGAAGATTAAAAAAGAGCTTGAAAGGGGCAGGGAAGGATTCAAGAAAGAGAAGACAGAGCCCCTCTTTCCTAAAATAGAAAATAGTGTAGAATAGAATGAGAGCTGTTTTAAAAATATATACGGAAAGGAGGACATCATGGAAGCGGAGGAAAGGAAAGAAGTACTGGCAAAACTGCGTCATATTCTGAAAATTATAGGGCCTAAAACTTCCGAAGAGAGAGAAATTATTGGAAGCTTTAATCCGGAAGACATCATGGAGGTTCTAGATGTTCTGGCTGTTGTAGCCAGAGAGCTTAAGTTTGAAGTCCAACAGGACGGAAGACTGATCCTGTTTCTTCAAAAAGAAAAAAG
The DNA here is from genome assembly GCA_964648705.1 of uncultured Candidatus Saccharibacteria bacterium. Lineage (GTDB taxonomy): Bacteria > Patescibacteriota > Minisyncoccia > Minisyncoccales > GWA2-38-27 > CAZDXV01. The sequence goes on from CAZYOI010000005.1 coordinate 19,637, forward strand.
AAGGCTCTTGGAGGAAATTCAAGAGCTGGAAGAAGAGCTGGATTGTTTTTTGGACGATATGTAGGGGGCAAGCACGGTTTCGGCCGTGCTTTTTATTCCCTCT
>CAZYOI010000006.1:0-18744 GCA_964648705.1 uncultured Candidatus Saccharibacteria bacterium
GGAAATAGCTATTGACATTAATAAAATAATATAGTATAATAGCAGATAAAAGAACCTTCAAATAAGGAGAAAGTCATGCTTACTCGGCCCATGGACATAACGCAACAGAAAGGACAAAGTCACAAGGGACATGCCACCAGCTACAGCAGGAAGCTGGCCTGGTGGATTATCATCCCGCTGGCTCTGCTGACAGGAGCAGCCATCGCCCTAAGCATCTAAACAGGAAAGGAGAAGCAGATGGACCGCGATGAGATGATGATTTTTCTTTTAGTTCTTATTTCCTCGGTAGCGGGAATGATCATTATAGGTGTTCCCCTGTTCGAAGGAAAAGCACGGGAACCTGTGGAAGACAGCTGGTTCTCTTTCTGCGCTTTGGCCGCAGTCTTCGTACTCAACTGGGTATGGGCTGTAGCCTTGTCCCGCAGCAAAAAAGCCCCTAGAAGTTAGGGGCTTTCTTTTATGGATAAATTAATTCTCTATCTTTGCAATCTCAACTTCCGTAAAAAGCTGCCTATGTCCTTTTTTAACTTTCTGTCTTTTCTTGGGCTTATACTTGAAAACCACAACCTTATCCCCTTTTCCCTGTCTTAAAATCTTTCCTGTGACTTTAGCGTTTTTCACTTTGGGCTCCCCTATCTCCAGCTTTTTGTTCTTCTCTAAAAACAAAACTTCCTTAAAGACAACTTCCTTGCCCTCCTTGCCCTCTATCTTCTCTATTTTAATTTTGTCTCCCGGAGAAACAAGGTATTGCTTTCCTCCGGTCTTTATTACAGCTAACATATTTATTCTGTCTGGGGCCTGTCCAGCTCTTTAACTTTCACCTTTCCCTTCTTGTCCGTTATTTTCATTACATCTTTATCTATTCTGCCAAAGGATTTATAGGCAGAGTTATAGCTGTTGACAGTAGCTCCCAGATTTTTACCCATTTTTTTTAAATACTCTTCATAATTTGAAATGTGGCGACCTAATACCTCCACCTTCTTTCTTATCTCTTTGGCAGATTTTTCTATCTGCATAGCTCTCAATCCCTGTAAAATGGTCTGAAGATAAGCGTAAAAGGATGTCGGTGATACTATATGGACATGCTTTTCTCTGACAGCATAATCTATTAAATTCCTGGTATTGCTTTTTATAGCCCCTATTTTGTTAATTAACAGATCATAATATACAGCTTCGGCGGGTATAAACATAAAAGCAAATTCCAAAGTGCCTTCATTCGGCCTTATGTACTTTGAGGTCTCGCCAATCCTGTTTTTTAGGTCATTCCTTACTTTCTTGGCTAATTCTTCTCTTTTAGAAGAATCTTGCTCCTCAACAATTCTGTTATAGTTCTCCAAGGAAAACTTGGAGTCGATAGGGATTATCTTGTCTTTGCCTAATAATATTACAGCGTCAACAATCTCTCCATCTTTAAACTTATACTGAAGCCGGTACTGATCAGGACTGAAAACATTCTTTAACAGCTCCTCTAGATAGTATTCTCCTAAAACCCCTCTCTGTTTCGGATTCTTCAATATATTCTCCAATGACTGAAGCTGCTCTGCAAATCCTATCACCTGCTTGTTGGTCTCATCCAGTTTTGTCAGTCTCTCCGCAACATCTTTTATAATTTTTGAGGTCTGATGGGACTGTATCTGCATGGTTTTAGTTGACTCTGAAAGCTTGCTGTCTAGAACGCTGCTAATATTGTTCAGCTGTTGCTGCATCATTAACAAAGATTGATCATCCTTGCTGGAGCTTTTTCTCATTAAAAGAAAAACGACTATCCCCAATCCTACAATTATTAAGATCAAAAGAGAAATAACAAGATCCATATTAAATTATCCTACCCTTTTTCCAATAAAAAATCAACCCTTCATTTTAATAAAGGGCTGATTGTAAAATCTTTTTCTCTTAATTCTACGGTATAAAGATTGGCGGAGTGATTACTTTGTAGACACCGTTAATCTTTTTAACCTTATACTCAAATTCTCTCGATCCCTCAGACTCAGGTATTCCGCAACAGGCATAGATATAGACTTCGCCATCATCTTTTAAAAACTGGATAGTAAATTCATATTGCTCTTCTGCTAACTTTTCTGTTTCTAAAATCTTGACTTTTAATAAGCAGGCAGGATCTAAAACCATATTATCGGCGATTTCGTGCTCACAAAAAATTCTAAAAGCTTCTACCCCGTCACCGGAAGATCTTTCATATAAACCCAGTAAATAGCGCTCAGCCTCTTCAGCTTCTCCCCAACCATAAAGAGAATCTGCTTTGTCATATTTTTGATTATTAAGATAGTCGAAAAAGCTTATCAAAGCTTGCTTTGCTTTCTCTTCTTCTGACATCTTTATTCTAGGCACAGTTATTCCCTCCTCTGTAGTCCATATATACTGATAGGAATAAAGTATAGTAAAACCTATTATAGCTATAATGCCTACAGTTAATATAGCGAAAAATGTTGAGATTCCTTTTTGGGTTTTCATGTTAAATTAATAATTATTCTTTTCTTTATTATACCATAATTTTCAGCATAAAAACAAAATGTATTCATAAATTAAGGAAAATAGCTTCTGTAAAAACTCTGGAGATTTGAATTTCTTCTATTGTCTTTTAAATGTCTCCTTCTGCTAAGGTTTAACAAATTTCCTTATATCAGAAGCAACCAATATCCTCTGGATATCGGAATAGGTGATCATTCCCTGAGACGGCTTTACGGATTTTTCAGGTAAGTCTGTATTAGGAATCGAGAAGCCTATATACTCAACTTTTCTGTTAAGTCTTTTTCTTATCCAGTCAATAGCTGGAGTAAGGTCAGTATCAGAACTCACCAATATAGCTGTGCCATATTTGTTGTCGAGGGCGCCAACAATCAAGTCTGTTGCCATTTTCACATCTATACCTTTTTCTCTTGTTCTTTGGAATATTATTTCCTTAATTCCTTTGCCCAAAAGATCTTGATAGTTAATCACTCTTTTGTCTATAATAATTTTTTCTGTCCTTGTTCTTAATTTACTTGTTTTAATTTCCCAGCCATTGAAAGATAAATAGGTAAAGAGTTTGGTTTGCTTTGCCATAGCTCGTCTGCTCTTCGGGTCGTTCCTTTTTTCTCTTATCGTTCCGGTATAAAATCTCTTACCTTTTTCTATAGTTTTTCTATCGTTTACCAAAAATTCAGCAAATTTCTCAAAATCAAAATCCAATTCTGAAATTCCTAATTTCTTCAAAGCAAGATGGTAAAAATTGGCTCCATCTATTAAAATACAAACTCCTTCCTGTTTTTGCATATCTCTTTTTATTATAACAGAAAATAACTTCCAAAAAAAATCCTGCACACTATATAAATAGGCGCAGGAGACTTTATGTTTTAATTATAGTCCCTATACCGATATTGTCAAGTCTAAATTGGGGAAAAATGACCCGTTAATAAAATTCTACATTACTATAATTTTTCTATCTTTCTTTGAACAGGACTAAAACATTGGAAGATCTGACTTTACATCTATCTAAGCATAATCTCAGCCACCAAGAAAAGAAGGTATATTAAAAGAAGAACAACCCCTTCTTTTCTGCTTATCTTCTGATCTGTTTTAACTATCACAAAAAAGAATACGGCGGAAACTATTAAAAAGAATCCTGCTATAGCAAAAGGAGAAAAGTCGGAAATTATAATAGGAGATATCAAAGCTACAATCCCTAAAATCAAAGTAGCACAAACCACAACAGAACCCATAAGATCTCCCAGAATAAGCCAGTTCTGCTTTCTTTTAGCAGAGACCACAGCAAAATAAATTTCAGGGAGAGCATTGCCGGCCCCGACAATTAAAATACCTACAATAGGAAGAGATATATTAAGTGTTTCGGAAAAAGCTACAGCAGAGGTAACAATGCCCTTAGAGGCCAGTAAAAGCATGGCTAGAAAGAAAAACACTCTCCCGATATCTTTTAAAAATCCTTTAAATCTCCCCTTTCTTTTTTTCTTCTGGTTATAGGTTTTTTTGAATCTTTCTTCTTTTGAAAAAAGCCATATGATGTAAAGAATAAAAGCCAAAATCAAGATAATCCCGTCTATTCTTCCAAGCTTATTATCTAAAATAAGAAGAAGAGGAAGAACCGCCACGACAGCCGTAAAAACAGCGCTGCTCTGAACCATTTTGCTTTTAGCGGGCAAAGCAACTCCTCCTATAAAAATAGCTAAAGCTACAGCTAAAGTAAGATCTATTAAATTGCCTCCGACAATATCTCCAAAAGAAAGCTCCGGTATCCCCTGCAAAGCTGAATTAATCCCTACAAATAAATTAGGAACAGCCCCCGCTATAGACATTACAAAGAAAGCCACTACAAACTCGCGCCAGCCCAAAAACCTAGCCATTCTCATTAAAGCTTTAACAAGTTTAGGACCCGACCAAAAAAGAATAATAATTGAAATTATAAAAACTAGAATGTATGTAAAAAGCATGATTAAGTTTTATGTCTTACTATAAAAAGCCATTTTGTAAATTCAATTAAAGCCAGTTTCACAGCGCCCAGCCCCAAGATAAATGCTAAATCTATCGTTCTCAAGGGAACCGTTCCTAGAAGCTTTTGAAGAGGCAAAAGATAGATAGCTCCAAGCAGAAGAACTATTCCAACAATCCAGGAAAAAACAAGAAAGCTGTTTGAAAAGGGATTAAAATGCCATAAATTCCTTCTTAGGCTTTTACAGGAAAATACATAAAACAAAGAATCAATGCTTAAAGCCCCGAATATCATTGTCTGAACATAAGCTAAATCGTGATTGTTTTTCCAAAGCCAGAAAAAAAGCCCCAAAAGAATTATATCTGTGACAAGGCCTATTATAAAGATTATAGCTTTCATTTCGCGGGTTAAAAGAGGAGCTCTGTTTCCCTGGGGCTTCCTTTTCATTATGTCTTTTTCTTTGGGTTCAAAAGCCAGAGATATTCCGGGAAGACCGTCTTCTATAATATTAACCCATAATATCTGGACAGCTGTCACGGGAAGAGGAAAACCCGCCAAAAGGCTCCCGCTTACCAAAATAATCTCCGTAAAAGAATCTGAAAGAAGATAAGTAATAACCTTCCTCACATTGTCTAAAATCTTTCTTCCTTCTTCAACGGCTGCCACTATGACATTAAAATTATCGTTTAAGATAATAAGATCTGAAACTTCTTTGGCCACCTCCGTTCCAGAGCCCAAAGCCACCCCGATATCAGCTTTCTTTAGCGCCGGAGCATCGTTTATTCCGTCCCCTGTCATAGCTACAACTTCTCCCTTTTCCTGCCAGGCCTGAACAATTCTCATTTTGTGCCTCGGCTCTGCTCTGGCATATATCTCTATATCAGAAATCCTCTTTTTAAAATCCTTGTCTGAAATCTTATCAAGCTCCTTCCCTTCTATAATATTCTCCTCTTTTGCCCTAATCCCTATCTCCCGCCCCACGGCTTTAGCTGTAAGCCTGTGGTCCCCTGTTACGATAATAGGTTTCATTCCTGACCTGCGAACAGTCTTAATGGCCTTTTTAACTCCTTCTCTTAAGGGATCTTTAAGGCCCAAAAGCCCTACAAAAACAATATTTTGGCATAAAGATTGAAGTTCTTTGTTTTTATCTTTAGAGCTTGCTTTTTCAATCTTTTCCCTTTCCCCTTTTGTCTTCTTATACGCCACGGCAACCACTCTTAATCCCTTGCTGGTCATTTCATCAAGCTTTTTTTCTATCTTCTTCTGATGATTTTTATTAAGCCTTTTTTTCTTCCCTTTTGCCTCAAAAAACTTAGACATTTTGAGAATCTTTTCCGGGGCCCCTGATATATAAATAATTTCCTTTTTGCTGTCTAATTTATTTAAAGAAGCTATAAATTTGTTTTTAGAATTAAAGGGAAGATCTGCTATTTTAGGGTTTTTGTTCTCTAATTTCGTTTTATCTATTCCGGCTTCAATGGCGGCTATCAGAAGTCCTTTGTCGGTAGGCCTTCCGCGAACTATCCATTTTCTAATGGAGTCTTCTGGGTTTTCAATAAAAGCCTCGTTAGCAGAAGAAGCTATCTTTAAAGCAAAAATATTATCTAAATTCTCGGTAAATATTTCAGAAACCATCATTTTCCCTTCTGTCAGGCTAAGAGTTTTATCCGTACAGATAACAGAAGTTCCTCCCAAAGTTTCTGCAGCTAGAAGCTTTCTCACTAATCCTTTCTTTTTAAGTATTTTCTGCATTCCCATAGCTAAAATAACCGTAACAGCGACTGGAAGACCCTCGGGAATAGCGGATACAGCTACAGCTATAGCCACGGTAAACATCTCAATAAAAGAATTTCCTGTGATTAACCCTTCTACTAATATGACAACAGATATAAAAGCTATAATCCCCCCTACTATCTTGGCAAACCTGGATATTTTTTTCTGGAGGGGCGTCATATCTTCTTCTGCCTCTTTTACCATTCTTGCCACTTTTCCTGTCTCTGTATGAGAACCTATGGCTGTAACAACAAACTTTCCCCTTCCAGCTTCCACAATAGTTCCCATATAGGCCATATTGTCTCTGTCCGGAACAGGAGTATCCTCTTTTAAACCTCTTGTTTTTTTAGAAGCAGGAAGCCATTCTCCGGTCAACACCATTTCATTTATCTTCAGCTCGTCCTCTTCTAAAATCCTTCCGTCAGCCGGAACTTTATCTCCGGCTTCTAAAACAACGATATCTCCTATTGTAAGATCTTTATAGCTTATAATCTTAGCGTGCCCTCCTCTTACGACTTTGCACTTTATTTCTACAGCTTTCCTCAGTTGCCTTAAAGATCTGTTTGCTTTGTTTTCTTGTATAAAACCTATGCTAGTATTCAAAATTACAGCTCCGAAGATAACAACAGCGTCTGTAAACTCTTTGAAAAACAAAACTACTATCCCCGCTATGACAAGAACATATATTAAAGGACTCTTGAACTGATTGAGAACAAGCTTAAGCTTGGAAAGAGGCTTTTCTTTAGCCAGAACGTTCTTGCCGAACCTCTTCTGCCTTTTTTCAACCTCGTCTGAAAACAAGCCCTGATCGGAATCAGAATTTATCTCTTTTAAAACTTTTTCTTTATCTATATTATGCCAAAGCATTCTTCTATTGTATCAAAAAGAGAGCAAACTAAAAGAGAGCTTTAAACTCTCTTAGCGGCCCCAAGGGGAGTCGAACCCCTCGATTACTTTTCGTGTTTTAAGATTTACTTTTTAAACTTCTCTTCAATTTCTTTTAAAAATTCTCTCGCAATCTTAAAAATTCTCTCTGCTTCTTTCTTGTTAAACTCTTTTAAAAACTGATAATCAGCTTCTTCGCGAGCTTCTCTGGCTTCGCTGAAAAACCTAGCAAACTTTGCCGGAATCTTATCAGTCTTTACAAAATGAAAACTAAACAGCTGTATTACTCCAGCATGAGTTTTAGCTGTAATTCCCCTAGTGATTAAGGCAGCGCTGGCTGCTTCAAAAAGCTGTAATAACTCCGAGATACCGCTCCGCGATAATCCTCTTCTTTTAATAAAATCCTAGCTCCTTTAAGACTCTCTTGGGCTCTGGAGATATGAATCTTAAACTGCTTCTCTGCATTCTCAGAGCTTATCTTAATCTTCATAGGGCTATACCCTCTTTTCGGATAATAAGAAAGAAAGGCACTTGAAGAGCTAATCTCTCTTTATACTCTTTTTCTGAGAAAATCTTGGGCGAAATATCAATACCGTACTTTAAGAGAATCTTTGTGGCAATCTTAAAAATTAAATCCTCTTTCTTAAGAGAAGTTCTTTTTAATACAATCAAGATGTCTGTATCTGACATTTCGCTCCTGTTTGAAGCTTTTCTGAAGTCGCCCCTAGCTTTGGAGCCAAAAAGCTTCAATTCTAAAAGCTCTCTGTTAAATTCCTCAAGCAGGGCCTGCTTAAACTCTCGTAGAGCTTTTTTCTCTTTTTGAGAAAGATGTTTTAGCATTGTTTTATTGTATCAAACTATTTAACAAAAACAACAAAAGATTTAGCGGCCCCAAGGGGAGTCGAACCCCTGTTACATGGTTGAGAACCATGCGTCCTAGGCCGCTAGACGATGGGGCCCTGTACAATATAATTTATCACAGAAATCACTTTTTGTCGACAAAATAAATGTTTCTTAGGATCTGGGAGACCTTTACCAGATTGACTCCTAAAGCGTTAGCCACTCCTGCCGAAGAGAGAGCGTTGTAGATATGGGGTTTGCTGGAAACATTGCTAAGCCAGAAAGGAACAGTATATCCTTCATAGTTCAGCTTAAAATTTATTCCTTCAGAGGTTACATTCAAATCTGTGGCAGTAATATCCGATTTCTTCTGGAAACCGAAGGTCAAGACCTTGGCTGCGGTTTCTCCCTCAATTTCCTTTGTTGCTCTGTCGTCAAGATTCAAAACGCAAAAACCGCGGGCAGGAAGAACTTCAGCCAGCTTTCTCATACAGAAAGTATCTTTTCTTTTTCCTGAAAAGAAATATTTGTCCGGAAGTATCTCCCCCAGATGGGTAGCAACCAAAACAGGATTTTTAGATCTCTTTAAGAAAAACTTAAGGCCGTTTAAAATGCCGGGCTTTATCTTTTCCGACTTAAAAATCAAAACTTCTTCTCCGTCAAAAACCCAGGGCAGGGTCCCGTTTGAAAATTTCCTGACCTTAAAAGAGGAGCTTAAAACCTTAAAAAGGATCTCTCCGAGAGAATCTGCCTCTTTCCCTGTAATCAAAACAACAGGAGGTCTCTGAAGCAGAAATGCTGTTTTTTTAAAAAAGTTTATCATATTATTCCTGGTAGTCCGGAGGTATTTGCAAATAATCTACAATGTATTTTCCCAGCTCTTTAAACATGGGGACAGCGGAATACTCTGCTGTTTTGGCCTCCGGGTTGTCCAGCTTTATTAAAACCAGAAATCTGGGATTAAAAGCGGGAGCGAAACCTACAAAGCTCTGCCATGTCTTGTCAGAATAACCCCTTTTGTCTATTCCCAGAGAAGACCAGGGAATCTGAGAGGTTCCTGTTTTGCCCGCTACATAATATCCCGGTATTCTTGCTCCTTTGGCGTATCCGTTTTCTGTCACAGAAACAAGCATAGCGGTCAGCTTGGAAGAAGTTTCCCGAGAGATAATGTTCTCTCTTATCGTTTCAGTATTCTTCTCTGTTACTTCTCCGTCCTTTGATATCTCCCCTGCTACAAAGGGCCGAATAAGCTTTCCCCCGTTGGCTATAACGGCAAAAGCCCTGGCCATCTGAAGGGGTGTTATTTCAATGCCCTGCCCGAAGGAAGCTGTCGCATAGTTTATCTCGTATCCTTTTTTGAACTCCCTGTTTTCAGAGAAAATCTCTCCTTGAAGGTCAATGCCGGTAGGCTCAAAAAAACCGAACTTTTCAATATATTCTAAGAACCTGTTGTGCCCCAGCTGCCTCTCTGCAAAAACAGCTCCTGTATTTATTGATTTTTCCAAAACCTCGGTCATAGACTTCTCGCCCCAGACCCTTTCTCCGTAGTTATACACTTTATACCCTCCTATTTTGACTACTCCTTCGTCTATATAAACAGTATTCGGGCTAACAGCTCCTTCATTGAGAGCTGAAGCCATAGTTACCGGCTTGAAAACAGATCCCGGTTCGTAAATCTTCTGAGTGGCTCCGTTCTGAAAAAGATCGAAGTCCTCTACCTGGGAATACTCATTGGGATTGAACTTAGGATGGTTGGCCAAAGCCAGAATCTTTCCTGTATCGGGCTCCAAAACTATTATCTCCCCTCCTTCTATCTTTAGATCCTCTTCCGCTTTCTCCAAAAGCTTCTCTGCCATAAACTGGATGTTGTAGTCCAAGGTCAAGCGGAGATCAGACCCGTTGATGCTCTTGTCTACCAGAATCTCGTCTTCCGGGAATATCTCCTTTCCTTCCAGGGTCTCGTTGTAAAAACCTTCCAAACCGTACTGGCCGTATCCGTCTCCTCCCAGAAAACCTATTATCTGGGAGGCTGTTTTCTCTTGAGGGTATTTTCTTAAAACGGTTTCGCTGACATAGACCCCCGCCAGATCGTTCTCTTTTATCTTTTTCTCCTCTTCTTCTGATATCCCTTTTTCTATCTCCTGAAAAACAATCCCCTCTTCAATTTTTTCCAAAACATCTTCCTTTTCTTTTCCAAGGATGTCAGCCAGAACCTGAGCTGTCCTTTCTCTCTCTTCTATTTTCTCCGGAGAGACAAAAACATAGCTTCCCTTGATGTTAACAGCCAGAGCTTCTCCCCCTTTAAAAAAAATCTGCCCTCTCTCTCCTTGAGCGGGCTTGAACATTTTATGCTGGCCCTGAGCCAGAGCCTGATAAAACTGGTGTTTTACTATCTGAAGGTTTACTAGTTGGACGGTTAATGCCAGACCCAAGAGGATAATAAAGCACAATACGAAATTAATCCTCCAGTTTTTCATCAAACAACTACTTTGTTACCACTTTTGTATCTAAAACGCGTATATAGTAGGTTTTATTAACCCTCTCCAAACCCAATCCCTCCAAAGAACTCGTTATATTATCCAAAGAATTAGCCTCTAAAGAATTAATTTCCAGAGATTTGCTCTCCAGAGCCAGTTTGTTCAGTTCCTGACGGTATTGGCGGGCCGACTGTCTTTCTGAGATATAATAGTTCACCTGAAAGATGTAGAGCAGGAAAAGGGCCAGAGCTGTTAACAAAATCAGAAGCTGACATAACTTTAAAACCGCTCCAAAGTCAAAAGAGCTTTTTCTTGAAACAAAGGGGAGATTCAGAGAAATTGCTTTAATCATATTTTTTCTGCTGCTCGGAGCTTAGAGCTCCTCGCGCGAGGGTTATCTCTTATTTCCTCTAAGCTGGCTTTTATTGGTTTTTTTGTAATAATTTTCAGACCTTTTTGGCTTTTAAAGAATTGTTTTGCAATTCTATCTTCTAAAGAATGAAAGGAGATTACGACCAGTCTTCCTTTAGGAGATAAAATTTCAAAAAGCTGAGGGAGAGCCTTTTCCAAATGTTCCAGCTCTTTATTGACAGCTATTCTCAAGGCCTGAAAGGTTCTGGTAGCAGGATGAATTCTGCTTTTAAAAGGAACAGCTTTTTCAATAGTTTCTCTCAAATCTGAAGCGGTTTTAATAACTTTCTCTTCAACGATTCTCTTTGCTATCCTTTCGGAGAATCTTTCTTCTCCGTACTCTTTTAGAATCCGGCCTATCTCCTTTTCCGGCCATTCATTTACTATCTTATAGGCGGTCAAGGGATTCTTCTCTGGATTGAACCTCATATCAAGAGGTTCGTCCTTTAAGAAAGAAAATCCCCTGCCAGATTCTTCCAGATGCCAGCTGGACAGGCCAAGGTCCAAAAGAACGCCGTCTATATTCTTTACATCTTTGATGTTAGAATAGCTTTCGTTTATCAAGACAACCCTTTTTCCCAAATCCCGGTCTTTCAACTTCTGAAACAAAACAGGGTCTCTTTCTACAGCTATTACCTTTCCTCCAGGTCCGTTGTTTTCCAGAATGAGCCTGGTATGGCCCCCTTCTCCTGCCGTAGCGTCAAGAAAGTTCTTGTTCTCTTCAACTTTTAGATATTCTAAAACTTGTTTTTTAAGAACAGGCAGATGGCTCATTAAATTCCAAGCTCCTCAAGATTGGAAGCCATATCGTCTACCTTGGGCTCGACCCTGTCTTTAAATTTCTCCCATTTATTCTCGTCCCAAATCTCCATCCTGTTGGAGAGCCCGCAGATAACGGTGTTCTTTTTCAGTCCTGCATACTCTTTCAAGTAATCCGGTATCAGTATCCTTCCCAGTCTGTCTATAGCGGCTAAAACAGCTCCTGCCAGCATAATCCTGGCAAAGTTTCTGGCCTCTTTTCTGCTTATAGGGAGATTTTTCAGCTTGTCTGACATTATCTTCCATTCTTTTTCCGGATAAACAACCAGGCATTTGTCAACTCCCTTGGTCACCACCACCTTTTTGCCCAGCTCTTTTCTGAACTTGGCGGGCAAAGCCAGCCTTTTTTTCTTGTCTATTGTATGCTTGTATTCTCCTATAATCATAAAGTTATTCACCACTTTGAGGGGTTTTCCTGTGATTTTCCACAATGCCCCACTTTACTTCCTTTATACCCCACTTTAGGCTACTACGTCAACCCATTTAAACCACTCTATAAAATGAACTTAAATAAGGGGTTTTTCCACAAAAAATCCACAGATATAAAAACAGCCCTCTTTATAAAAGGGCTGTTTTTAATCAATTCCTCAATAACCGGGCATGCTCTGCGGCTCCAAAGGCATTGGAGAAAAAGCTCCTTCCATAAGAAGCTGAAGCATAACTTCTTCAAAACTGAGAAACTCTTTGGGCGCCTCTATTAATAAGGGCTGGTTAAACTCAGAAAACCGGATGCTCGCCTCAAGGCTTCCCCCTCCTTCCTCTGAAGCAAATGTTTTCTCTATTTCTACTTTCTTAAGAAAGCTGTCTTTTTTTCCAATCCAAACATTGATTTCCAGGGCGCTTAATTCCTCTGTCATCTTGTCTATTTGACGCTTCAAAGATCCCGTTAGAAGATTGGAGCTTTCTTCTTTCATTAACCCTTCAATCCATTCCTTCAAACCGTCTTTTTCCAAAAATAGAATATAATGGTAAGAGCTTACCTTGTCCACCTTTTCGTCTTTCAGCTCTTTTTTAACAGAATATATGCTTTCAAGTCCTTCTATATTCCACTGTTGAGAAGCCTGCCCAGGAGGAGAAAACTTCACCCATTTCCCTTCAAATTCGCTTATATCTCCGTAAGACTGAGGAAGACTAATGCTGTTTACTTTAATATATATCTCGTCTTTCAAGCTTATAGCCTCCACATTGCCAGAAATACTTATTTTTTCACTGGTAAAAGAAAAACTATAATCTCCTTTGGCTTTCTCTTCTTTGGCGCTAACGCTAATCTTAGAATCCAAGTCAACCCTATCCGACTCCGTTCCCCCGGACAAACTCATGTCCATATTCAGGGTTTCAACCTCTGCCATTTTAGAAATCATTTTGTCAACAACCTCTTCGGGTTCGGGCCTAAAAGGATTCCATAAAGGATCCCATGCCCTGGTGGCCAGAGAAACACCGGCTCCGAGAACAGCAAGAACTATTACCGCTATAATAACAGCTACTAAAGCCGCCCCTTTTTGAAGCCGGCGCCTCGGGCTGCCGAATCTTGGAAATCGCGGATCTATTTTATTCATAATTATATAAAGTTTAATTTTTAATACGACCTTTAATTGATTATAATCTTGAAGTTAGCAGGATTTATCTTTACTTTGTCTCCTCTTTTTAATTCTCCGGACAAAAGAGCTGAAGCCAGATTATTCTCCACCTTGTCTTGGATTACTCTTCTCATCTCTCTGGCTCCGAACTTGGGATCGTACCCCAGTTTAACTATCTTCTCTTTTAAGCTTTCCGTTATCTCAAAGTCAATCCCTTTCTTCTCCATATTCTCTTTTAGCTCTTTAAGCATAAGATCTGATATATCCAAAAGATTCTGCCTGCTTAAAGGACCGAAGACCACCGCATCATCAAAACGGTTGATAAACTCCGGCCTGAAAATTCTTTCTTCAAAAAGATAGTCTAAAAGCTTCTTTTTGACCGTATCCCATTTTGAACTCTCTTTTATGGCCTTAAGGATAATTTTGTATCCTGCGTTGCTGGTAGCTATAATAATGCAGCTTCTAAAGTCAACCTTTCTGCCCAGACCGTCTGTCAGATGGCCTTCGTCAAAAACCTGCAAAAACAAATTAAGAATATTAGGATGGGCTTTTTCAATCTCGTCCAGCAGAACCAGGGAAAAAGGATCCTCCCTTACAGCTGTGGTAAGAATGCCTTCTTCTGAAGAGGAACCTATCAAGCGGGAAACATCGCCTGTATTCTGAAACTCCGACATATCCAGCCTTATCATTCTCTTTTCAGATCCGAAATAAACTTCAGCCAAAGCTTTCGAGGTTTCCGTCTTCCCTACTCCGGTAGGACCCATAAAAAGGAAAGCTCCCATAGGACCTTCTCTTATTGTCACTTCCGACCTGGCTCTCCTTAAAGCGGCAGAAACCCCCTTTACAGCTTCCGATTGGTTGATAATTCTTCGGTGTATTAATTCCTCCAGGTCAAGCAAGGTTTCTTTCTCCCCTTTCTTTAATTCTCCCACGGGAACCTCTGTCTTTTCTGTCACAATTCTGGCTACGTGCTCTGGCAGCACCACCTTCTCTTTTCTGGAACTTACAAAGACGGTTACCTCGTCTAAAAGATCCAAAGCTTTCTCTGGAAAAGAAGAGGGGAAATAGCGGTCAGAAAGAGAAATGATCTCGCGGAGAGCGGGATAAGAGATAAAAAGCTTGTACTTTTTTTCCAGAGAAGGAGTTGTCCTTTCCAAAAGCAACAAGGTTTTCTCTTTGGAAAGCTCTGAAACCTCCACCTTTTCAAACAGGGATAAAATAGAGGCGTTTTTCTCAATATCTCTGTGAAGGCCTTCATAGCTGGTTAAAGCTATAATCTGAAACTGGGAAAGATGAAGGTACTTCGATATTATGCCGGAAACATCCACTACGCCCGGCCTGGCCTCCCGGCCTACATAGCTGTGAAAGTTATCTATAACAAGGATAATGTTCCCGGCAGAAACTGCCTCCTGGAATATTTTGTTTAAAACGAGCTCTACCTGCTCCGGATCGTCAATCTGGGCTATCAAAGAAGCCATATCCAGTTCAACTACCCTTTTAAAAGAAACGTCAGGCAGACTTTTCCCGAAAACGCTCTTTTCCGCCAAACTGTAGACAATGCTCTTTTTCCCGGAGCCCGGCTCCCCTATCAAAAGAACATTGTTCATCTCTCTTCTTGATAAAATCCTTTCTACGGTCTTGATCTCTTTCTGATACCCTGCAATCTCCAGCTTTTCTTCTTTCAGTATTTCGGTCAGATCTCTGGAGAACTTGTCAAGGTTAACAGTATAGCCCGCTGTCCATTCTCTGGCCAAAGTTCCCCTTTTTATCAAATTATCATAGTCCCAGAACCCCTCTTTCTTTTTCTCTTCTATAGATTCCATCCATAAAACCAGGCTGTCAATATCTTCCTTTTTAATATTGGACTGCAATAAAATCCTCTTGAAAACAGCGTCTGTTTTAGCTAAAGCGGAAAGAAGGTCTCCCCTCTCAATTTTAGAACGATTCCTTTTGCCTGCTTTCTTTAAAGCTTCAAAAACGGCCTTGTCAAAGCTTTCAGGAGAAGCTGAAGGCTCAATTTTTTTAATCTCCTTTTTAAGGCTCTCTTTAAGACCTTTAAAGTCAAGCAAAAGCCTGGAGAAAATAAATTCAAAATCAGGATTCTCTTTTAAGAGAAAATATAAAAGATGGGTAGAGCAGGCATTTCCCTTGGAGAGCTTTAAAGCCTTATCTGCCGCTTTGGCTGAATCAAAGCTTAGAAACTCCGCCAGATTGAACCTTTCAGGATAAGATACAGCTTCAGAAAGAGAGGGGCCGACTTTAGGATTTTTAAGCTTTTTCTCAAAGAAAGCTCCTTTAAACCAGACAGAAACAGACAAAGAGAGAAAAACCAGAGAAAAGCCAAGAAGGGCCCTGGATGTTTCGGGGGCTAGTTTTTCGGGCAAAAAACCGTAAAGAAAAGCAACAGAAAAAACCAGAAAAAGACCGAAAAAGATCCCCCTTAAAAAAACAGAAAACTTAAAGAGAGGAAATTTCTCCCACTTTACCGCCTTGTATATTTCAGCTTTCTTAAGATTGAACATTAAAACAAAATTAGCCTTAAACCGAAAATAAGGAGAAAGAGCAGGATGAAGGGAAGGAAGACCCAAAAAAGAAAGACAAAAACCCCTGCTAAGAAAATAAAGAGCTCTGCTAAAAAGCCAAAGAGAATGAGAAATATCCTCAAAACAGCCCCTATAACCCTGGACATCATATTAAAGGTTAATACATTCAGGTATTTCTTAAAACCAAACCCCCCTTTGTAGGAATAATGGTACCTGCGCCAAGGAGAGAAAAGAGTCTTTAAAAGAATAAAGAGGGAGAAATAATTAAAATTAAAAAGAAGAAAATTCCTCCAGCCCTTTAAAATCTCCTTAAGCATGTCGTAATAATACCAAACAAAAGATTGAAAGATTATGCCTGTCATCTTCCTTTATTATAACTTTTTAGAAAACAAAAGAAAAGGATTTGACTTTTAATAGCTTTTATTCTAAAAAAAGAATAGCCCTTTAACTTAAGAAAGGAAAAGAAATGAAAAACTGGCTCTGGAAGAATCTGGCAAATATCGTAACAGCTTTCGGTTTTTTTCTTGTTCTCTGGCTGGTGGTAGTAGTAATATACGATCCCGACCGTTTATGGCTGGCTTTCCTTCTTTTTCTAGCTGCCGGTCTGACCGATTTTCTCGACGGAAAAATAGCAAGAAGGTACAATCTGACAAGCAATGTGGGAAAACTTCTAGACAGGGTAAGAGACAAAATCCTCGTCTGCTCCATTCTGCCTCTTCTCTTCTTGTACCACTGGCCCGAAAAAGAAAGCTTCTTTCTGGCTACTACAATCACTCTCGCTTTGGTTGCCGGCATAATGCTCATTGAGCTTTTCCTGCTTATAGCCGGGTTTGTGGGAGTTGCGAGAGGCAAAGACGTAGGAGCAAGCAACGCCGGAAAGGTCAAGATGTTCGCAGAATTCATTGTCATTGCTTTTTGGTTTCTCTGCCTGAATATTGACAAATACACCGGTTTGAATCTTTTCGGCTATTCTGTTTACCTGATTGACGCCATGCTGGCTTTTGTCCTTTATTACTCGATAAACAGCTTAGGCGACTATTGCCACCGATACGCTGAAAAAAGAAACAGCTCGCATTGAAAGGTGCGAGCTTTTTTAGTGGGCGCATCTGGATTCGAACCAGAGACCTCTATCGTGTGAAGATAGCGCTCTAACCCCTGAGCTATGCGCCCCACTGTCATTCTATAATTTTGAAATCTTAAAGTAAAGCTATATAATATAAGAATGAAGCTTTTAGAACTGCATTTCAATCCAAAAAAAGAAAACAGGGCTTTTGACTCTTTTATCTACGAGCCAGAGAACATATACGAAAAAAGGCTCGGAAGCTTGTATTTGGTGGGAGAAATAGAAAACGCCACCCCAAAAAGCTATCATTTGCTAAACAAACTGGCCAAGGAGATTAAAAAGGACTACTACAAGCTAGCTTCCAAAAACCCCGACAAAGCGCTAAACGAAACCCTTAAGAAAGCCAATGAACTCCTTTCAGAAGAAGTCAAAAAAGACAATGTTCACTGGATGGGCAACCTGAGCTTCGCCGTCCTGTCTTTAAAAAACTTTAAGCTTAACTTTACCCAAACCGGGAGCATAAAGGTGGTTTTGATCAGAAAAGGAATCATTACGGATATAACAGAAGAGCTCGGACCACGAGAGATAGAACCCTATCCTCTGAAAATATTCTTCAATACTGTCTCCGGAAAACTCTCAGAAAACGATTTGATCCTGGTCCTCACAAAAGAGATTTATAGCTTTTTAAAGGAAAAAGGGATTATCAATAAAATAGCGAAGCTGGAAAGTTATCAGCCAAAAGAAATAAAAAAACAGATTCCAAGCCGCCTTTTCACTAAAGGGGAAGGAGCCAAGGTTTCCGGCGTCTGTTTTGCCGCCTTCCTGAAAGAAGAAAAATCCTCTTCCAGAAAACAGATCTCCGCCCCGGAAAAGAAAACTTCTTTCTTACATATATTCAAACCGGTCTTAAGCCCCCTAAAAAAGACAAAAAAGAGCTTTTCTAAAATAAAGCCCTCTTTTAAAAAAGAAGAAAAGAAGAAAAAGAAAGAAAAGTTTGTCTTCTATTCAAATATAGCTTCGGCTCTGACAGCTGTCAAAAAGTCAATAAGGGTTCTAAGAATAGAGAGAAATGTTCTTTTGGTGCTCTTTCTGGCTTTAATCTTAATAATAGGGTTTCTTTTATTCAAGGGAGCTAAAGAAAGCAGAAAGATAGGAAAAGAAGGAAATATTGAGGAAATAAAGGAAAAAGTAATAGAAGCTGAAAACTTTCTTGTTTTCAAAGAAAAAGAAAAAGCAAAGCCTCTTTTAGAAAAAGCTTGGAGCAAACTTTCCTCCATTGAAACAGAAGAAGCCAAAGCTTTAAAAGAAAGAGCGGAGGAAGGCCTTAAGAAAGTAAACAGCTTCCAGGAAATTGAAAATCCGGAAACAGCAAAAGCAGATTCCAGCATCTTCTTTGAACCTTCTCCTGACAACCTTATTCCTCCTTCTTTTGAATTCAGCTTTGATACCTCCGATTCATATCTTTCCAATATCTACTTTTTGGATAAAAAAACCTGCCAAATCGTAAAGTACAGCAAGACGGGAAAAGAAAGCTGGGGCTCTCCTGTAATCTGGATGAAAGACAAGGGGCCTTGCTCTAATCCGAAATCTATAGCTATTGACGGGTCTGTCTGGATTCTAAACGAAGACAATTCTCTTCTCCGATGCCATCAGGGAGCATTTCAAGAGAAAATAGAGTTTGACTTCTTTCCTTATCCAGAGGATATAAGAAGAGTAGAGACAGAAAACAATTTCCCCTATCTTCTCCTTTTAGAGCCCTCTCAGAAAAGAATAATCAT
This sequence comes from uncultured Candidatus Saccharibacteria bacterium, assembly GCA_964648705.1. Classification (GTDB taxonomy): domain Bacteria; phylum Patescibacteriota; class Minisyncoccia; order Minisyncoccales; family GWA2-38-27; genus CAZDXV01. The sequence goes on from CAZYOI010000006.1 coordinate 18,608, forward strand.
GACAGACAAAAAGGGAGGGATTGTAAAGCAGTTTTACAGCGAAAAGTTTGACAACCTGAAAGATTTAAAACTATCAGAAGACAAAAAGGCCATTCTTATTTTAAACGGAGAGAAAGTATACCAGCTGGAGATATAAA
>CAZYOI010000007.1:0-18514 GCA_964648705.1 uncultured Candidatus Saccharibacteria bacterium
GTTTTAATTCCCAGTTTTGGGATATTTTTATCTTCTTTTTTTATTAATAAAGCTTCAAATTCTTTTTCTTTTTTAAGCAAAGCCGTTATTTTCCAGTATTCCTCCGATTTGAAAGCTTCAATTTCTCTTTCTCTTTCAGATACCAATCTTACGGCTACAGACTGGACCCTGCCGGCTGACAGTCCTCTGGCCACCTTTTTCCATAAGAAAGGGGATAGCTTGTATCCCACTATTCTGTCTAAAACTCTTCTTGCCTGTTGGGCGCTTACCAGGTTCATATCAATTTCCCTCGGGTTTTTGAGAGCTTCTCCTATGGCTTTCTTTGTGATTTCATGGAAGACTATTCTTTTTGGATTTTCTAATTCCAGAACCTGAGCTAAGTGCCAGGCTATCGCTTCGCCTTCTCTATCAGAGTCAGTACCCAGAATAACCTCATCTGCCTTTTCTTTTTTAAGAGAATTGATTACTTTTCTTGATTTTGTGGGGATTATGTATTTTGGCTCAAAATTGTTGTCTGTATCTACTCCCAGCTTGCTTTTAGGAAGATCTCTTATATGCCCAAAAGAGGACTCTACTTTAAAGTCCTTTCCTAAAAACCTTTGGAGGGTTTTTTGTTTTGTCGGGCTTTCTACGATTACAAGTTTCATAAGTTTTTGTTATTATATCAGAAAAGCTTGATTTTTTATAATATTCCTTTAAAATTCAAAATAGCTACTTAAAAAGAAAGGAGAAAAGAAATGGCTCCGGAGGTCAGAAGAAAGATAAGGGACTGGTTTCCCAAGAGGGAAATTACTGTAAACAGGGAAGAGATTAAAGAGATTCTTCCCCACAGAGGAAACAAGTTTTTGCTGGACAGGGCTGTAATTTCTCCCAAGGTTTTCAGGGGAGAGCTTCTGATAAGAGACGAACTCTGCGTCGGGCACGAGATAGCTTCGGGAAGACCCGTTTTCAGGGGAGTGGATATTCCTGAGATGGCAGCTCAGCTGGTTGGTTTTGTCTGGGGTCATCAGCACCCCTCTTACCGGGATATGATAGGCATGCTTAACGGTATTGACAGGGTAAAGATAAGAAAACCCATTTTTCCCGGAGATATTCTGGTTGTTGAGATTGATCCTGCTAAGGTAAGGCAGAAGATATTCGGAGGGCCGGAGACAGAAACAATGAGGGTTGTTTTGATCGCCAGAGAAATTTCAGCAAGAGTGAAAAAAGAAAAGAAAGCCTCCGTCGGCTCTTTGAAAATAGTTATCATTTCTCCTGAATCTTTTAATGCCTCGTCTTAAGACGGGGCCTTTATTTTCTCTACAGCTTGAGATACCATCTGGCAATAGAGATTCAGTCCTACCTGGTTTATGCTTCCTGACTGCTCTTTGCCCAGTATGTTCCCTGCTCCCCTTATCTCCAGATCCTTCAGGGCTATTCTATAGCCGGATCCCGGCTCTTCCATCTTTTTGAGAAAGCTTAATCTCTTCTTTGCTTTTTCTGTAATGTTTTTATCGTAGAGGAAATAGGCAGCAGCTTTCTTGTGGGACCTTCCCACTCTTCCTCTTATCTGGTAGGCCTGGGCCAGGCCGAGCTTTGCAGAGTCTGCTACAATCAGGGTGTTTACATCAGGAAGGTCTATGCCGTTCTCTATTATGGTGGTGGCCGCCAAAATGTCAATCTTCTTTTCTCTTAATTTCTCCATTGTTTTTATCAGCTCTTTCTCTCTCATTCTTCCGTGGGCCGTCCCTATTTTGGCTTTAGGAACAAGCTTTTCTAGGGATTGTTTTGTTTTTTCAATGGTTTCCACTCTGTTATGAAGGTAATAGATCTGCCCTTTTCTTTCAAGCTCCTCTTTTAGGGCTTCTTTTATTGTTTCTTTTTTATAGGGTTTGACAAAGGTTTTGACGGGCTGCCTGCCCTCGGGAGCTGTCTGGATTAAAGAGATGTTTTTTAGAGAAGAAAGAGCCAGGTGAAGGGTTCTGGGAATAGGGGTGGCAGACAAAGAAAGCACGTCTATTCTCCCCTTTTCTTTTCTCAGTTTTTCTTTCTGTTTTACTCCGAACTTCTGCTCGTCGTCTATTATCAAAAGTCCCTGTCCTTTTTTAAAAAGCAGGGGGGCTATATCGTTTGAGAGAAGGCGATGGGTTCCTATTATAATGTCTATTTTTTCTTCTTTTAGATCCTCGATTATTTTTTCTTGCTCTTTTTTTGTCTGGAGGCGGCTTAAGAGAGCGGTATTAAAAGGAAGATTCTTTGTTCTCTTTTTAAAGGTCTGGTAATGCTGGCTGGCCAAGATTGTAGTAGGGGAGATTAGAGCTGTTAGATAGCCTGACTTGGCTACTTTGGAGGCAGCTCTCAAAGCCACTTCTGTTTTTCCGAATCCTACATCTCCGCAGACAATTCTGTCCATAGGAGTTTCTTTCTCCAGATCTTTTTCAATCTCTTCTATGGCTTCTTTTTGGTCGGGCGTCTCTTCGTGCCGAAAAGTGGAAGAAAGCTGGATGTCAAATTCGTCTTTTGGAAGATAGGGATTTCTTCTGGCTGTTTCTTTTTTAGCGTAGACAGAAAGGAGCTCTCTTGCTATCTTTTCTGCTTCTTCTTTTACTTTTCTCTTTGTTTTCTGCCAGAGAGGGGAGCTCAATCTGTTGAGTTTGGGCTCTTTAAAGCCGATGTATCTTGACAGCTTTCTCTTTTTGCTTAAAGGAATATAGAGTTTGTCTCCCTGGGCGTATTCCAAGAGATAGTGTTTTGTTTCCTTTTCCTGCCTTAAGCCAAGATACCTTCCCACTCCGTGGTCCAAGTGGACCAGATAATCCCCCGGCTTCAGGTTCTTGAGGCCGGAGAAGGCCTTCTGGGATTTTAACTTCTTTTTTAAGAGCTTTTTTGACTCTTTTTCGCTTTTCGCTCTTAAGGGAAGCTTTTCTATTCTTTCTATTTTATTCCCCAGAAAGTCCAGGCGGAAAGCGTAATCTGAATTGAGAGGAAAGACATTGACTGTTCCGCCCCGCTGGGAGAATTCTCCGGGATCTGATATTGTCTGAACCTTTTCATAGCCCATATCGTCAAGCTTTCTTAAAAGACGGGAAAGGGGGATAACCTGGTCTTTTTCTGCCAAAAAGGTGTTGTCTTCAAAAAAGGACTGTATTTTTCTCGCCCTTTTTATCTTTTCTTTGTTTTCTCTAAACCAAAGATTCCCCTTTTCTAGAAAATAGGGGGTGAGAGAAACAATCAGAATTTGGTCATCTCTTGACATTATTAATTTTATCATTATACTTTAAGGTAGTTTCATTGTCAAAAGAACCCGGTAAAGGAGAAAGAGATGATCGAGCTGAATCCCCAAACAGCAGGAGAAATCGTCAAAATTGTTATAAGGAGAAAAGACGGAGCGCTTTCTCTAATGGCTTCCGGGGATAAAAGAGAGGATCCTCGTTTTAACCTTCACCCTTCTGCTTTTTTCGGTCATTCCGGCCCTAGGGATGATCGTTTGGTCTTTGGGGAAAGAATTAGAGCGGAGGCTGTTGTTTCCCTTTTGGAGAAAGTTATAGGAAAGAGATTTTTGAAAGATGATTTTGGATCAAACGAGGATTATGAAGTTTTTGTCCGCCAGGACTGATAAAAAAGCCGAGAAAAACCTTCTCGGCTTTTATTTTGCCAGACCAGCAAGAATCTTGCTTGCTTCTTTTATTGATTCTTCTATTGTTTCCCTTTCTTTTTCGGTAAACTTTTGGAGAACAAAGCTTTCTGTATCTTCCGGTTTTTCTTCGGGGCTTATTCCTATTCTTATTCTTGTAAAGTCTTTTGTTTTAAGATAAGAGATAATAGATTCTATTCCCTTGTGCCCGGCAGACCCTCTGTTTCTGACAGTTTTTAATTCTCCTATTTTCAGATCTATGTCGTCATGAACCACTATTATCCGGGAAGTTGCTATATTGTAGTAGTCTCTAATATCTTTTAGAGCCTTGCCGGAGTTGTTCATAAAGGCCTGGGGCTTTAAGAGAAAGACATTCTCCTTTTTTGAAATTAAAGAATTGAACTTTTTGGAAAGCTTGAATTCGGGAAAGCCGTTTTCTTTGGCAAAACGGTTTACGGCTTCAAACCCTATATTATGCCTTGTTCCTTTGTATTTTTTTCCTGGATTTCCCAGTCCCGCAATTATCATTGTTTTATTCTATCAGTTTTTTTTCAAACTTGACAAGCTGTTTTCGCCGGAGTTAATATAAATAAATAGTTCTTTTCATTAGAATAAAGAAAGGAGGGAAGAATGAAAATGCCGGAAGGGCCTTAGGATGTTTGCGGTTCCAACCCAGAAAGAGCATCGAAAGAGAGAGCGAGGGGTAAGGAAAGGCGAGAAATGCACAGTTCTTCCAAAGTCACGTCGGTTCGGGATCTGACTCCAAGCCAACAAAGGCTCCTTTCTCAGGAGTTTCTGGATCCCGGGAAAAGCAAAGATGTACATCAGGCGAGAAAGAAACTGAGGGAGGAAGGTGTTAATGTCTCCTTCCCCGCTGTGCAAAAGTTTATGACAAAACTGCAGAGAAAGAAGAGAAGGCGCCAGTCATCTTCTTCTCAGAGAGACGGCGACCCCTCTTTTATGGACAGCCATGTGCCGATTTCGGCAGGGAGGGCGAGATGACCTCTGCGCAGAAAACCCATCTCCCTCTCAATTTTTTGGAAGAAGCCGATCTCGCTATGGGATTGGTTGACGGCACAAACGGCGAAGTCCCTTCTTTTTCTCTGTTGCAGAATGACTTGGGAATAAAGTTTCAGGACTTTTGCTGCCTGGGTATTTGCCCCAGAGCGAAAGGATGCCGCATTTTAACGACCCACGGCGACGTGATAGTTGGGGAAAGAATGACAATTTTCCAGTACGGCCACCCTCCTTTGGAGAACGGCATGAAAAGAAGGCTGAGAAGGCTTCGGAGAAAGCTCTTGGAAGGAAGAGAGGATTACCCCACAATCCGAGGAAGCGTCTGTTTGGTGGGGGGTCTCCAAGAATTTCCTCCGAATGTTTTTAAGGCGCTAAGGATGTTGATGTTGCAAAACGGCGCAGAAAAAGTTAGTTTTTTTGTTCTTTAGAAGCAAAGCCCCATCTTTTCGGATGGGGCCTTTATTTCGCGCTTGAAAAAAGCTCTCCGATTTGCTAGAATATAATATATTCTATATGGAAGAAAAGCAAACTTTAAAGAAGTTTATCTCCTTTGTCTGGGAGATAGCTAAAATAGTGGTGATAGCAGCTCTAATAGTAGCTCCTGTGAGATATTTTATCTTTCAGCCTTTTTTGGTGAGAGGGCAGTCAATGGAGCCCAGCTTTCAAGACGGGGATTATTTGATTGTTGATGAAATATCCTATAGGTTAAGAGAGCCAAAAAGGGGAGAGGTGATAGTTTTTGAATATCCGGATAATCCGAGCCAGAGATTTATCAAAAGGATAGTGGCTCTGCCCGGGGAAACGGTAGAAATAGAAGAAGGAGAAATCAGGATAAACGGAGACAATTTAATCCTCAATGAAGAAGAATATATTTCCTCTTTAAAGACTGTGGGCGATATGAAGATAACTCTCCAGGAAAACGAATATTTTGTTTTAGGAGACAACAGGTCCTATTCTTTCGATTCCAGAAGGTTCGGCCCTCTGCCTGAAGATGAAATAATCGGCAGGGTTTTTTTAAGAGCCTGGCCTTTTGGCAGCATTGATAAGTTTGAAACGCCCAGCTATTAAATATGGCAAAGAAGATAAAATTACAGAGTCCTGCCGGAATGTACGACATTCTCCCCGAGGACTGGAAGTATTACCAGAAGGTATATGAGACGGTCTCTGAGATAGCGGAATTCTACAGCTTTGGAAGAATAGAAACTCCTATTCTAGAAAAAGAGGAGCTTTTTTCTAAAGGAATAGGCGAGGCTACAGATGTTGTAGGCAAGGAGATGTACACTTTAAAAACCAAAGGAGGGGATTCTCTGGCTATGAGGCCCGAAATGACCGCTCCCGTAGCAAGGTCATACATTGAGCAGGGCATGAAGAGCTGGCCCCAGCCGGTAAAACTCTGGTATTTCGGACCCTGCTTTCGCCATGAAAGGCAGCAGGCAGGAAGATACAGGCAGTTCTGGCAGTTCGGCTTTGAAATTTTAGGGGAGGAGAGTCCTGTTGTTGACGCCCAGATCATCCAGATATTCTGGAATATTTTAGAGGAGCTGAAATTGAATGATTTAATAATTGAAATAAACAGCATAGGGGATAGCCAGTGCCGCCCTTATTACAAAAAGCTTCTTAAAAACTATTTTCGTTCAAGGAAGAAGTCTTTATGCGCTGACTGCAAAAAGAGGCTGAAAGAAAATGTTTTGAGGATTCTGGACTGCAAACAGGAGAAGTGCCAGCCCTTAAAGGCAAACGCTCCCCAGATACTTGATCATTTGTGCGACGACTGCAAAGAGCATTTGAAAAAGGTTTTGGAGTTCTTGGACGAAATAGAGCTTCCCTACAGGCTGAACCCCTATCTTGTAAGGGGGCTGGATTACTATACCAGAACAGTCTTCGAGATCTTTTTTGAGGAAGAAGAGGAAAAGTCTTTGGCTTTGGCTGCGGGGGGAAGATACGACAAGCTGGTAAAGATCCTTGGGGGCAAGGATACTCCGGCTTCCGGAGCGGCAGCCGGCTTAGAAAGGATAATAGAGCTGATGAAGAAAAAAGACATAAAGGTTTCAGGAAGCAAGAAGCCCCAAATATTTTTAGCCCAGCTTGGAAACTTGGCCAAGAGAAAAAGCTTGAAACTGTCAGAAGAGTTCAGAAAGGCCAATGTAAGAGTAGTTGAGTCTTTCGGAAGGGACTCTTTAAAGGCCCAGTTGAGCAGAGCGGGGAAGATGGGTCTGCCCTACACTTTGATTATAGGGCAGCAGGAGGCCCTGGGAGACTCTATTCTTATCAGAGATATGGAAACAGGCAGACAGGAGCAGGTTAAGCTGGATAAGGTTGTAAAAGAGGTTAAAAAGAAATTAAAAAAGAAAAAATGAGCTGTCTTTTCTGCGATATTGTAAATAAGGAAAAACCGGCGGATATTGTCTACGAAGACAAGGAAATTATAGCCTTCAAGGATATAAATCCCAAAGCTCCGGTTCATATCCTTATTGTCCCTAAAAAGCACATCCCCTCTGTAAAAGAGGCGGAAGAGGAGGACAAAGAGCTTTTAGGAAAGCTTTTTCTAGTTGCCAGAAAAATAGCCGAAGAGAGAAGCTTGGAAGGGTATAAGCTGGCTGTCAATGTGGGCAGGAAAGCCGGTCAGTTGGTCGACCATCTGCATGTGCATTTGTTAAGCGTTTAAAGAGTAAAATATGCCTTTAGAAACAAGAAAAAAAGAAAAAGAGTCCTCTCAGTCTTTAGTGAGGCGCTTTTCCAAGAATATTAAGAGAAGCGGTCTTTTGATGAGAGCCAGGCAGTCAAGATACAAAAAAAGAGAAAAAAGCGAGCAAATGAAGAAAAAGTCCGCTTTGAGGAGAGAAGAGCTGAGAAAGAAATACCAGAAGATGAAGAAACTGGGAAAGATATAATGGGCGGTCTCAAGTCAAAAATTCAAGAGGATCTCAAGGAAGCTGTAAAAGGAAAAAGAGAAGCGGAACGCCTTACTTTGAGAGGGGTTTTGGCTTCTATCCAGTCAAAAGAGAAAGAAAGGAGATATGTCCTCTCTAAAAAGGACCTGCTAGAGGATAAATTGTCAGAAGAGTCTTCTCTGACCGAAGAAGAAGTGGCAGAGGTAATCTCCTCTGAGGCCAAAAAGAGAAAAGAGTCCATTGAAGAATACAAGAAAGGGAAAAGAGAGGATTTGGTAGAGCAGGAGAAAAAAGAGCTCTCTATTCTGGAAAAATACCTTCCGGAGCAGATTTCGGACGAGGAGCTGGAAAACATAATAAAAGAAGCCATAGAAAAGACAGGAGCCGGGAGCGTTAAAGATACGGGCAGGGTTATGGCAGAAGTTATGCCCGGCCTCAAGGGGAGAGCGGAAGGGGAGAGAGTAAGCAGAAAGGTGAAGGAAATCCTTTCTTGATATATGGTAAGCCTTTACAACCTCACAGAGCTTTCTTTTAATGAAGTTTCTTTAAAAGAGCTTGCAAAAAATATTTTAAAGGGGGAGAATATAAAAAGAGAAGGCCTTGATATTATTTTGGTTGAGAAAGAGAAGATAAGAGAGCTGAACAGAAACTACCGGGGAGAAGACAAAGAGACAGACGTCCTTTCTTTTTCAAGAGAAGAAACCAGAGATGACTTCATAAATCCCTCAAAAGAGAAAAGCTTGGGAGAGGTGGTTATTTGTCCCGAGGCAGCCGAAGAAAGGGGGGAGAGCTTAAAAGAGGTTTTAATTCACGGAGCTTTGCACCTTTTGGGATACGACCATAAAAAGAAAGAAGAGAAAGAGGTTATGGAGAAGAAAGCTAAAAAATATCTTTAATATGGCAAGACCCTATACTATAGCAGCTTTAGATATTGGATCTAGCTCTATCAAGCTGGCTGTTGTTTCCAAAAAGCCCGGAGAGAACAAGTTCAAGGTTTTAGCAAGAAACCAGATTTCTTCTCTTGGGATAAGAAGGGGGGTGGTTGTCGATGTTCAGAAGGTTTCCGAAGCTGTTTCTTTTTTAGTTGAGAAGACAGAGAAAGAGAGCGGAGTTAAGATAAAAAGCGTTTTGGCCAGCCTCGGGGGAGGCCATATTTTTTCTACGCCGGCAAGGGGCTCTATTTCTGTTTCCCGGGCTGACGACGAGATTTCGGAGGAAGATGTAGATAGAGTGGTTCAGGAAGCCAAGACCTTTTCTCCTCCGGCTAACCACCAGGTCTTCCGAGTTTTTCCCAGGGAATTTATTGTAGACGGCAAAAATCCCGTCAAGAAAGCTGTGGGCATGAAAGGGGTCAAGCTTGAGGCCGATGTTTCTGCTTTGTGCGTCTTCTCCCCCTATTTGAGAAACTCCACTCAGGCTGTCTTAAACTCGGGCCTAGAGATAGAGGACCTGGTTCCAGCTCCTCTGGCTACTGCCAGGGCCGTATTGACAGAAAGAGAAAAAGAGCTGGGGGTCTGTCTTCTGGATATCGGAGCCGGGACTACCGGAATGGCTGTTTTTGAAGAAGAGAATTTAATCCATACTAAGGTCTTTCCCGTGGGAGCCGGCCATATTACAAACGATATTGCCATCTGCCTTAAGACAGATATTGATACGGCAGAGAGAGTTAAGCTTGAATTTGGGGACTGCGAAGGCTCTAAAAAAAGCAGGAAAAAGATAAAAGTGGAGGGAGGAGAACCTCTTCATTTCAGCCAGAAGGAGCTTTCAGATATTGTTCAGGCCAGAGTGGGGGAGATCTTCGGGCTGGTCAGCAAGGAGTTGAAGAAAATCTCCAGGGAAGGCAAGCTTCCGGCCGGAGTGGTCTTGACCGGAGGAGGATCTGAATTCTCCGGCATTAAAGAGAAGGCCAAGAAGGAATTGAAGCTTCCCTGCAGGTCGGGGAAAATCAGGGAGAAATCATTTGAAGACGATCCTACCCTGGCCGGCTTATGGGGTTTGGTTCTGGAGGGCGCGGACCTGGAGGAAGAAGAGGTTTCTTCCGGTTTATGGCCCGCTTTTAAAAACGGTTTTAAGAAGATTTTTGGAATATTTTTACCATGAGGCCTAATACTAAAATTAAAGTGGTCGGAGTCGGAGGATCCGGAGGCAATGCTATTTCCAGAATGGCAAAGTGCAACATCAAAGGAATAGAATTGGTGGCTGTAAACGCCGACAGACAGGATCTTCAAAGATGCAGGGCCCATCAAAAAGTGAGAATCGGCAAAGAGGCGACAAAGGGTCTGGGAACAGGAATGAATCCTGAGACAGGAAGGAAGGCAGCCGAAGAGCAAAGAGAGGATATTAGGAAAGCTTTAGAGGGAGCTGATATGATTTTTATCACCTGCGGTTTGGGAGGAGGCACCGGCTCGGGAGCGGGTCCCGTAGTGGCAGATGTGGCCAGAAAACTGGGGGCTTTGACAGTGGCTGTGATTACCACCCCTTTTTCTTTTGAAGGCTCTCATAGAAAAGAAATAGCAGAGGAAAGCTTGAAGAATATGAAAAAGAAGGTTGATACCCTGATTAAGATATCAAACGACAGACTCCTTTCTATTTTAGAGCCCAAGACTTCTGTTTCTGACGCCTTCTGGCTCTGCGATGAAATTTTAAGGCAGGCTGTTCAGGGGATATCCGACCTTATAGTTCTCCCCGGGATAATCAACATTGATTTTGCCGATGTCAAGACAATAATGGAAAATTCAGGAACGGCCCTTTTCGGGATAGGCAGGGCCAAGGGTCCGGAGAGGGCCATTGAGGCAGCCAAGAGGGCCGTCAATTCTCCCTTGCTTGATCTTTCCTGCAAAGGGGCAAAAGGAGTTCTCTTTAATGTCTCAGGAGGCAAGGATATTAGCTTGTCTGAGGTTGACGAGATAGCAAAAACCATTACTCAAGAGATTTCTCCTGAAGCCAGAGTTATTTTCGGGGCCATTCAGGACGAGAAGCTAAGAAAAGGAGAGATAAAGGTGACTATTATAGCAACCGGATTTTAGTTTTAAATAAATACCCATAAAGGGGGACTTATCCACAGTTAGGCGGGCTTGACCCGCCCTTTATATTTAAGATAGAATATAATAATTTGATTAATATTTTATGAAAAACCGCATTACCAAGGTTAAAAAAAGAAACGGGGAGATAGCGAAGTTCGATCAGGAGAAAATTGCCAAGGCTATCTACAAGGCTATTACTGCTACCGGCCAGGGAGACGGCAAAGAGTCCAAAAAAGTTTCAGACAGGGTGGTGAGCGTTATGAACCGCCGCTTCAAGGAGGGAGAGATGCCCCATGTTGAACAGATTCAGGATATTGTCGAGGAAATGCTTATCCTTGAGGGACTGGTAGAAACAGCCAAGGCCTACATCCTTTACAGAGAACAGAGAAGAAGGATCAGGGAGGCCAAGGTTTTGGACGAGTCCACGGAGAAAATAGACAAATATCTAAAAGAGCTTGACTGGCAGATCTACGAGAATGCTAATATGACCTTTTCTCTTCAAGGTTTGAACCAATACGCCATTTCTGATGTTTCAAAGAAATACTGGCTCAATAGAGTTTATCCCGAGAAGATAAGGAAGGCAGCAACAGAGGAAGATTTTCATATTCATGATTTAAACAGCTTAAGCACTTACTGCTGCGGCTGGGATTTGTACGATTTATTGAAGAGGGGATTTGGGGGAGTTTCCGGAAAGCTGGAGTGCCGCCCCCCAAAACACCTGAGGACTGCTTTGGGCCAGCTGGTCAATTTCTTTTTTACGGTTCAGGGAGAATGCTATTCTGAAGATACTCAGGTTCTGACTGAGTCCGGCTGGAAATACTTCTATGAGGTGGGCAAAGAAGACAAAGTTTTTACCTTAAACAGCGAAAACGATCAGATCGAGCTCCAAGAACCTGTTAAATTTTATAAGTTTGACTATAGCGGTCCTCTTTACAACTTCAAATCCAAGAAACTTGATCTTCTAGTCACTCCGAATCATAATATGGCAGTAGACCAGTACTGTCCCAAGTGTAAAGGGGGGCTTTATCAAAGAAAATTTGTCAAAGCAAAAGACCTGAATCCTAATATCCATTTTATTCCAAAGAAGGGAAACTGGAGAGGACAAGAGGAAAAGACCCATCGCATTTTTTCGCTAGAAAAAACTTCTCTTAACCAGATTAAAATAAAAGAACTGGTGGCTGCGGGCGACAATTCCGGCGCAAAATTCACCCTTCCTGAAATAGAAATTAATTATTATAGGAACTTCGGTCGAAGCTACGAAGCCGTAAAAGTAGAGGCTAAAAAAATACCAATGGAGGACTGGCTCAGGTTCTTCGGTTTCTGGCTGGCAGAAGGGTCTTTATACAAAAGAAAAAGAACAAGGAAAGGAAGAACCAAGCCTTATTATGAATATCACGTCAGGATTACTCAAAACGAAGGGAAGATAGCTGGAGAGTTTGAAAAAATCTTAAAAAGACTGCCTTTCCATTACTCAAGAAAAGAAAGAGGGGGCAGGATTGAATGGGTAATTTCCAGCAAGCAGCTTTTCTCTTATCTTGAAGGCCTTAAAGGGAGCGGGAACAAGTTTATTCCAGAAGAGATTAAGAGGTTGGATAAGAGGCTTTTGGTCATACTTTTTGATTGGATAATGAAAGGAGACGGCTATATCGACAACGGAAATGTTGAACTTTCAACAAAGAGCAAAAGGCTGGCAGACGACTTCCAGGAAATAACCCTGAAACTTGGTTTTTCCGCCAACATTTACCAAAGGACAAAAAAGCAGTTTAATTGGTATGATGTCGGTGTTTCTAGAAGCGCCCATTTTAGGTTTACAAAAGAGAATATAAGAAAGGTCAGCTATCAGGGCAGAGTTTACTGTCTGGAAGTTCCCAACCACACTCTTTATGTAAGAAGAAAAGGGAAGGCCTGCTGGTGCGGCAATTCCGCCGGTGCTCAAGCTGTTTCCAACTTTGACACTCTTTTAGCTCCCTTTATTCGTTATGACGGCTTGAGCTATTCCCAGGTAAAACAGGCTATGCAGGAGTTTTTGTATAATTGCATGGTTCCTACCAGAACGGGATTCCAGACGCCTTTTATTAATGTAACTTTGGATATCAATCCCCCTTCTTATCTGGCTGACCAGCCCGTTATTATAGGGGGAGAGCTTCAGGAAGAGACCTACGGCGATTTTCAGGAGGAGATGAACATGGTTCTTAGGGCTTTTTACGAGGGATTAATGGAAGGAGACGCCAAAGGAAGGCCCCATACTTTTCCCATTCCCACAGTGTCTATTACCAAAGATTTTGACTGGGACAATCCAGCCCTAGAGCCGATGTGGAAAGCTACGGCAAAATACGGAGTCAACTACTTTTCCAATTTTGTCAATTCCGAAATGGATCCGGAGGATGCCAGATCAATGTGCATGAGCGGAGAAGAGGAGGTTGTAATAAGAAATTCCAGAAATATTAAAAGGCTGTCCATAAAAGAGATAGCAGGAAAATACAAAGAGGAAGACTTTGACAGAGAGGGCTGGGCGGACTGTAAAAAAGAAGGGGGGCTGGAAGCTTTGTCTTTAAATCCCAGAACTCTTAAAACAGAGTGGGCTAAAGTTAAAAGATTCTTGAGAATTAGAGGCAAGAAAGGAGTAAAGATTGTTTTGGAAGACGGCAAAGATACCCTTTATTCCGAGAAGCATCCTGTAAGCGTTTTGACAAGAAAGGGTCTTGAGATGAAGTTTGCTAAAGATATCAGAAAAGGAGATCTCCTCTTGTCTCTTAAAGGAGGAGATTTTCTTTCTAAAAAGCGCCGAAAGATAGGTAGTCTGACCTTGAATGAAGATCTAGCCAAGATTCTTGGATATTTTACAGCTGACGGCAATTATCTTTTTGAGAACAGGAAAAATATGGCTCGCTGCGGAGAGCCGAGAGGCCTTCAGTTTACTTTCAATTACAACGAGATGGGCAACAAGGAGCTTATTAAGAGTTTGGTAAAGAAGGTTTTTGGATGCAAAACCTCGGAGAAAAAAGATCCAAGGTATAATACCTATTATTTATATGTTTATAAAACGGAACTAGCAAGGACTCTCTGGAAAGCCGGCTTCAAAAAGTACGGAAGATTGCCCCAAATTCTATTTAACTCTCCTAAAAAAGTTATAGAAGCTTTCCTGGATTTTCATTTTAAAGGAGACGGTTATGAAAAAAGAAAAGAAATTCACATAAATGATATTGATCTTTCAAGAGATCTTGTTATCCTTTATTCTTTGATTGGCAGGCCTGTGTCCTATAAGGCAAGAAAGAACAGCCAGCGTATCTATATCCAGCACAAAAAATCTAAGGCTAAAAAAGGAAACGGATATACAAATAATCCGACTTTGGCAGAAAGAGTTCCCGGCTGGATGGCTTCCACTTATGCTGTGCCCGGCTTGGTCAAATCCAGAATGGTAGGTTTTGACACTTTGTCAAAGCATAAAGCCTTGGCAGAGGACGCTCAGAAATTGAAAGAAAGCAATATCTACATTACTAGAGTTAAAGAAGCGAAAAAGAAAAGCTTTAAGAAGCATCAAGATTTCTTTGATTTGGAGCTGGAGAAAAACCACCTTTTTCTCCATTCTTTGGGGATTGTTTCATGGAACTGCTGCAGGCTTCGTCTCGACAACAAGGAATTAATAATGAGGGGAGGGGGGTTGTTTGGATCGAATCCCCTAACTGGTTCCATAGGCGTATGCACCATTAATCTTCCCAGGATAGGATATTTGTCTAAAACCAAAAAAGAGTTCTTCAAAAGATTAAAGGACTTAATGGATCTTGCTAAAGAGAGTCTGGAGATAAAGAGAAAAGCCCTGGACGACTTTGCAGAAAAAGGCCTTTACCCTTACTCTAAAGTTTATCTTGCTCCGGTAAAAAAGATAAGGGGTTCTTACTTCGGCAATCACTTTTCAACCATAGGTCTTCTAGGAATGAATGAGACCCTTTCGAACTTTTTAGGGGAAGATATGGGCACCTCTAAGGGAAGAAAGTTTGCTTTAGAGGTTCTGGAATTTATGAGAAATAGATTGATAGATTATCAAAAAGAGACAGGAAGCTTGTATAATCTTGAAGCTACTCCAGCTGAAGGAGCTTCGTACAGACAGGCAAAAGCCGATAAAGAAAAGTACCCGGACATTATTACGGCAGGCACAAAAGAAAAACCCTATTACACCAATTCCTCCCAGCTTCCAGTGGGATATACAGATGACATCTTTGAGGCCCTGAAGCTTCAGGACGAGGCTCAGTGCAAGTATACGGGTGGCTGTGTAGAAAAAGGCAACAAAGTTTTAACTGACAAAGGGCTTTTGCCGATAGAAAATATTGTTAATAACTTTAGGAGACTGAAGCCGATTAAAGCCCTAAGCTATAATTCTGAGAAGAAAGGCAGTGAATGGGACGAAGTTGTAAAGGCGGTTAAAGTTGATGTGAAAAGAGAGGATAAAATCAGGGTAAAAGGAGAGAGAGGCCTGGATATAACAACTTCTGACTGGCATCCCTTCTTTGTTTTAGAAAAGTTTAAGCCGAATCCCGCCTGTCCTATTTGTGGGGAAAAAGTGAAGAATATTAATGCTTTTGCCTCTCACATAAGATTTAATCCGGAGTGCGGGGAAAAGTATAAGGGCTTTCCAAAGTACAAAGTTGTTGAAAAAAGAGCAGATGATCTCAAAAAAGGTGATTATATTCTCCAAAATTCCAACAATCTTTATCCGGAGAAGAAAGGCAGTTTGACTAATGACCTGATGTGGCTTACCGGATTTTTTATAGGAGACGGCTGTATTTCAAAGCATATAGACAATAGAGGAGGGAACAAGCTAACAAAGTATAAAATCAGGTTCAATAGCGAAAATAAAAAAGCTTTGGAAAAGGCAGCAGGAATTCTTTCAGAAAATTTTGGAGCCAAAGCTAAGGTTATCAAAAATGATAAACGAAGCGAGCCCCCAAGAGAGCTTGTTGCTTCTAGAAAGAATGTGATAGACTTCTTCTTTGGCTATGGCTTCAAAGAAGGCAAAAAGGCTTATAACATCAGCATTCCTTGGAGAGTGAAGGAAAATATAAACAGGGAAAATGTTAACGCTTTGCTCAGCGGCTTAATGGACAGCGACGGCCATGTTGATAAAGCGCAAGGCGATTTTGAATATTATACTGTTTCTTCAAAACTAGCGGATGATTTTCTAGAAGTATTTTCTTTGGCCGGGATAATGGTAAGCAAAGCGAAGAAAAAAACCAGGAGGGAAAATGAGGTTGATATCTATAGATTGAGAATTCCCTGTTATCAGCTGACAAAATTGAGCGGCCGTTTAGAGATTACAGGAAATGCTGCCAGGATTAAAAAGGCAATTTCAGCCAGGGAGAAACGTCATCTTCCGGTGGTAAGGGTGAAAACAGTTTCCAAGGCAAAGGTTAAAGACGACTACTTCTACGATTTGATGACTGAGAAAAACCACAACTATCTTGCGGGGAAAAACAGTCTAGTTTTTGTCCACAATACCGTACTCCACGGATTTTTAGGAGAGAAGATAAATGATCCTGATATAGCTAAAGCTCTAGTCAAGAAAATATCCACCAACTTTCATCTTCCTTATTTCACTCTTACTCCAACCTTTTCAATCTGTCCTGTTCATGGATATATTTCAGGAGAACACTTTTATTGCCCTAAATGCGCTATTAAACAGCCCTGCGAGGTTTACTCAAGAATCGTGGGCTACCTCAGGCCCGTTCAGCAGTGGAATGTTGGCAAGAAGCAGGAATTCGGAGAGAGAAAAGAGTTTAAAATTAAGAAAACCTCCAAGAAAAAAGCTAAGAAGAAGTCCCAGCAGAAAGCTTTGGCTTAAAATGAGCTTTCTATGATTATAGGAGGACTTCAAAAAAATACCCTTATAGACTACCCGGGCAAAATAGCCTGCACTGTTTTTTTGGCAGGATGCAATTTGAGATGTCCCTGGTGCTATTCTTCGGAGCTTGTCTTGCCAGAAAAAATAGAGAAGCAGCCCAAGATTTCCCAGGAGGAGCTTTTCGGCTTTTTGAAAGAGAGAAAAGGGCTTTTAGACGGAGTGGTTATCTGCGGAGGGGAGCCGACTATTAATGAAGATTTACCTTCTTTTTTGAAAAAGATAAAAGATATGAGTTTTTCTGTTAAGCTGGATACCAACGGTTCCAATTCCAAGAAGATAAAAGATTTAATAGATAAAGGCTTGATAGATTATGTGGCTATGGACGTAAAGCTTCCCAAAGAGAAGTACAAGGATATTTTAGATATTGATCCTGAAAGAATAGAAAAAAGCATTTCTTTGTTAAAAGAGGGAAAAGTAGATTATGAATTCAGGACGACTGTTGTTCCAGGCGTGCTAAAAAAGGAGGACGTAGTTAAAATTGCAGAGTGGATCAGGGGAGCCAAAAAGTACTATCTTCAGAGCTTCAGGGCGGAGAAAACAATAGACCCCCAGTTTGAAAAGATAGAGCTCTATTCTGACGAATATTTGAAGAACATTGTAGATACGGTCTGCCCTTTATTTGAGTTTTGCCAGCTTCGTGACTAAGTCCAAAATACTCCTATACCTCTGCCTCTCTTTTATTTTCGGCGTTTTCCTTTCTTTGAAGTTTGAGATTCCTTTCTTTTACCTTCCGGCCCTTTTCGGGCTTTTTTTAATTCCCAAGAGAGTTTCTTTGGGTTTGATTCTTATCTTTCTGAGCTTGGGCTTATGGAGAGCTTCTTTTGGTTTCCATCAGGAGATAGAAAAATATCAGGGAAAAGAGGTTCTCTTAGAGGGAAGGGTGATAAGAGAGCCCGATGTAAGAGAAGACAATACAAAGCTTGTTGTGGAAACAGAAGAAGGGAGGGTTTTAGCCACTGTTTCAAAGTTTTCAGAATATGGATTTTCCGACAGAATAAAAATGGAAGGAAAGCTTCTGGCTCCTCCTGTTTTTGAAGATTTTAACTATAGGGATTATCTAAAAAAGGACGGCATCTCCTCTGTTATCTACTATCCTAAAATAGAAGCAATAGAGAAGGAGAGCTTTTCCGGGCTGTTTTCTCTCTTTTACGGGAAGATTCTGGACCTTAAAGAGAAAATGAGGAATGTTTTGTATGACAACCTTTCTCCTCCTCAGAGCTTTATTCTCGGAGCTATGGTTTTAGGAGATAAGTCAAGAATGCCTTCTTATCTAAAAGAAAAGCTGAACAGGGCGGGCGTCCGCCATATTACGGCGGTTTCCGGCATGCATGTTGTTATTATTTCTTCTCTAATTATGTCTCTTCTTCTGGGCCTGGGCCTTTGGAAGAATCAGGCCTTTTATCTTGCCTTATTATCTGTCTTTCTTTTTGTCTTGTTTATCGGCTTTCATCCTTCAGCTCTAAGAGCCGGCATTATGGCCGGTTTCTTTCTTCTGGCGGAAAAAATGGGAAGGAGGGGGATAAGCTCCAGGATTCTGGTTTTTGTAGCAGCTGTTATGCTTCTTTTTAACCCTCTTTTGCTTTTGTACGATGCCGGCTTCCAGCTTTCTTTTCTGGCTGTTCTTGGCATTGTCTATTTCAGCTCCTTTTTCAGGAAGCTCTTTTCTTTTATCCCTAATTATTTCAATTTAAGGGAGATACTGGCTATGACTTTCTCGGCTCAGGTTTTCACCCTTCCTCTCTTGGTTTATCAGTTTGGCAGCTTTTCTCTGGCTACTCCTTTGGCCAACTTATTGATTCTCCCTGTTGTCTACTGGATTATGATCTTAGGTTTTGCCTTTCTTATTCTAGGCCTTTTATCTCCCTTTTTAGGTTTTATTCTTTCTTTTCCTCTCTTTATTCTCTTATTCTATCTTTCTTCTGTTGTAGAGATCTTTTCTCTTCCTTGGTTTTCTGAAACAGGAATTGAAATACATTGGATATGGCTTCTTGCTTTTTATGCCTTTCTTTTCTTTTTAGTTTTTGTTTTGAGAAAAAAGAAGTTAAGCTTTCTGAAATATTAAATTTAAGATATA
>CAZYOI010000008.1:0-17083 GCA_964648705.1 uncultured Candidatus Saccharibacteria bacterium
CGAACTGGGACTAAATCCTCCCAAAGGACTCGTGCTGCCGTTACACTATACCCCGCTGATGACTTAGATTATATCAGCTATTTTTTGTTTGGTCAATCTTTGTTACAATATTCTAAGATTAATGGTATAATTGACTATTATGGGCTTTGATAAAATATTAAAAAACTTGAATCCCCTCTCTCAATGCAGAGAGTACGGAGTTCCTGTTTGGCAATGCCCCCAGTTTCTCTTTTTAATAATGGGGCTTTTTATTATTTCAACTTCTCTTTTGTCTTATTTTTTGGGAACTCTTTTTGTAAACGACCCCGGCATTGTAGCCCTGGTTGACATTGTTATCACCGCCGTTCTCTTTATAATAGCTGTTGTTATAAGCAAGAGCTTTGAGAAGCTTGCTGAGGCCTCTAAGATGAAGTCGGAGTTTATCAATATTGTTTCCCATCAGCTCAGGTCTCCTCTGACCAACTTGAAGTGGGGGATTGAGTTTCTGACTTCAGACGAGTTCAGAATGCCTAGAGAGAAAAAAGAAGAATATTACGGCAGCCTGAGAGAGAACACCTCTCGCATGGTGGAGCTGGTAGACGATCTTCTGATTGTTTCCAGAATAGAAAGGGGCTCTCTTCCTGTCAGGAAAGAGAGATTCAGCCTGGAGAATATGACCAAGGATTTAATAGAAAGGTTCAAGCTGGTAGCCGAAGCTTCCAATGTCAAGATAAAGTATCATTCCTCAGACGATGTCCCTGATGTCTATGCCGATCCCTCCCAGATAAAGATAGTAGTGGAGAACCTGATAGACAACGCTGTCCGCTATTCAGACGGCAAAGGTTATGTCGATATCTGGCTTGAAGAGAAGAAAAAAGCTCTTTTATTCAAAATCAAAGACACCGGAGTGGGCATTCCCGAATCGGATCAAAAGCACATCTTTGAGAAATTCTTCAGAGCCAGAAACATATCCAGAAAAGACACCAGGGGAAGCGGTTTGGGGCTTTTTGTCTGCAAGTCGATAATAGAGAGAGCAGGAGGGAAGATATGGCTTGAATCCAAACTGGGCAAGGGAACAGCCTTTTACTTTACTTTGCCTGCAAAATAGGAAGCTGGTTTCATTTTTTCGCTAAGGCATAAAGATACAATTTTAAAATAATATTCATTGTTTTGATGCTTTGCAGAAGAACAATGATTAAAACATGAAGAAAATATTGTTCGTAGAAGACGAAGAGGCTCTCCAGAGAACCTTTGGAGACATTCTTGAGAGAGAAAATTATGAGGTACTCAAAGCCCTGAACGGAGAAGACGGATTGAGGCTGGCCAAATCAGAAAAGCCCGATCTCATAATCTTAGATCTCATTCTCCCCAAAATGAAGGGTTTTGAGGTTCTCCAGGCCCTTAAAAAAGAAGAGGAGACAAAAGATATTCCCGTTATTATCCTTACCAACCTGGAAAAGCCCCAGGACGTGGAAAAAGCGCTTGATCTGGGAGCTACTACCTACCTGGTCAAAACCAAATACGCCTTAGAAGAGATAATAGGCAAGATTAAAAAGGTATTTAAAGAGTAACTTTCTTTATGAGAGTTGAGCCCAAAAGATTAAAAGCCTTTCTTTTGGATGCTGAATTGATCAAAGGCCGCCAGTTTGACAAGGTTCTAAAGAAGGCCGAAGAAAAAGACACGAAAGTGGAGGATGTTTTGGTTTCAGAGGGGCTGATAGACCAAAAGGAGCTTTTAAAGCTGGAAGCCTATATCCTGGGCATCCCCTTTGTGGATTTGAAAGGGGAAACAATTGACCCCGAGGTCTTGAAGATAATACCGGAGCCAATCGCCAGAAGGCACAATATAATCTCCTTCAGAAAGGAAGGAGACAAGCTGGAGGTAGCTATGCTTGATCCGGAGGATCTGAGGACTATTGAGTTTGTCAAAAAGAAAGCAGGCTTGAAGATTCTTCCCAGGCTTACCACCCCGGAAAGCGTAAAGGACGCCTTAAAGCAGTATCAGAAAACCCTTAAGGCGGAGTTCGGAGACATTATCAGGAAAGAAGCGGGCCAGATTAAGAAAGTGAAAGACAAGAAAAAGACTGAAAAAGCGGAAGAATTAAGGAAGGCGGCAGAAGAGGTTCCGGTGATAAGGATTGTTGATACCTTGATAAAGCATGCTATCTTGCAGAGAGCTTCTGATATTCATGTAGAGCCCGCAGAGAAGGAAATTGTCGTTCGCTACAGAATAGACGGCATTTTAAGAGACGCTATGGTGCTCCCCAAAAACATTCACTCCGGGATTATAGCCAGGATTAAGGTCCTCTCCGATCTGAAGCTTGACGAGCACCGGCTGCCTCAGGACGGGAGGTTTAAAATAGAGTCGGAAGAATACAGATACTCTATAAGGGTTTCTGTTCTGCCTACTATTAACGGAGAGAAAGTGGTAATGAGGCTTCTGCCGGAAACAGCCCAGAGCCTGACTCTGGACGAACTCGGTCTCAGGGGCCAGGCCCTAGAAGACGTCCAGCACGCTCTAAAGAGGCCGGTAGGCATGATTCTGGTGACAGGCCCTACGGGGTCCGGCAAAACGACCACTCTTTACAGCTGTATGGAGATTTTGAACACCCCTGAAGTTAACATTTCCACCGTGGAAGACCCCATAGAATACCAAATGCCCAGAGTGAACCAGACCCAGGTTAACGCCAAGATAGGTTTGAATTTTGCTTCCGGCTTGAGATCTCTGGTCAGACAGGACCCCGATATTATTATGGTAGGGGAAATCAGAGACAATGAAACAGCTTCTCTGGCCATCAATGCCGCTCTGACGGGGCATCTTGTTTTATCCACTCTTCATACTACCAACGCTGCAGGATCTCTCCCCCGCTTGATAGATATGAAAGCTGAGCCCTTTCTTATCTCTTCCACTTTGAATGTCGTTGTCGCCCAGAGACTGGTTAGAAAGCTCTGCCCGAGCAAAGAGAAGTACAAGCTTAAGAAAGCCGATATAGACAGCCTTTCTGATTACTGCGACATAGAGAGGCTTCTTGAGACCTTGAGAGAGCAGAAGACTATAAAGCTCAATCAGGAGTTGAAGGATATTGAGTTCTACAAGCCCAAGCCGACCAAAGAGCATCCCGAGGGCTATTCCGGAAGGGTAGGCATCTTTGAGGTTTTAAGGGTTACAGAGTCCTTAAAGGAGATGATTGTAAGCAAAAAGTCTGCTGACGAGATTCAAAAGAGAGCCCAAAAAGAGGGCATGGTTACTATGGTAGAGGACGGCTTTATCAAGGCAGCTCAGGGGATAACCAGCATAGAGGAAGTCCTGAGAGTTATTATGGAATAATGCCCCGTTATCAATTCGAAGCCAAAACTTTAGAGGGGAGGCCCCATAGAGGAGCAATGGAGGCTAAAGACGAGCATCAGCTTGCTAGAATCCTTCGCAAGGAAGGATATATTTTGGTTGAAGCTAAAACCGAGAAAGGCAAGAAGAAGAGAAGAAAGCTTGTTTCCTTTATCCCCTTTCTCAACAAGATCTCTTTGGCAGAAAAAGTGATGTTTACCAGAAACCTTCAGGTGATGATTTCAGCAGGCGTTTCTCTTCCCCGGGCTTTGGATACCCTGGTTGATCAGGCAGACAGCAGGAAGCTCAAAAAGATACTTAAGGAGACCTCAGACAAGATAACCAGAGGGAAAACCCTTTTTGAGGCCCTTTCAGAGCATTCTGATGTTTTCTCCGAGCTTTTTTTGAATATGATCAAGGTTGGAGAAGAGGCAGGGACTTTAGAGGATGTCTTAAAGGTTCTCACCCGCCAGATGGAAAGAGAGCATGAATTAAGGTCCAAGGTGAAAGGGGCTATGGTTTATCCCGCTGTTATTGTTTCTTTTATGGTTGTTATAGGCGTCTTGATGATGATTATAGTTATTCCCCGCCTTTCTAAAACCTTTGAGGAGTTGGGAATAGAGCTTCCTTTTACTACCAGGCTGATGATAGGAGCAGGCAACTTTTTGGCTGACTTCTGGTATCTGCTTCCTCTAATGGTTATAGCTTTGATAATAGGGGTCAGGGCTTTGCTGAAAACCAAAACAGGAAAACTGGCTTTTGACGCCCTTTTTTTGAAGACCCCTTTTGTTTCCGATATTATAGAAAAGACCAATTCTGCCGCCACTACTAGAACCCTCGGCTCTCTGGTAAGGGCGGGAATTCCCATTGTCAGGGCCTTGGAGATAACGGCAGGCACTCTGGGCAATGTCTATTACCAAAGAGCTATTTTAGAGGCCTCCAGAAGAGTTGAAAAAGGAGTTGCTTTTTCCTCTGTGATGAAAGACTACCAGAATCTTTATCCTTCCTTGGTGCTTCAAATGGTTTCCGTGGGGGAAGAAACAGGAGAGATAGGCTCTCTGCTTCAGAAGCTGGCAGAGTTCTACGAATCAGAGGTGACCAGAATAACCCAGAACCTCTCTTCTGTAATAGAGCCTGTTTTAATGATTATTATTGGAGCGGCTGTCGGCTTTTTCGCCATATCAATGCTCCAGCCAATTTATAGCATGATGTCAGCTTTTTAATATGAAAAAAGGATTTAGCTTAATAGAGGTCTTGGTGGGCGTTTTTCTGGCTCTGCTGGTTTTTCTGGCTCTCTTTGGAGGCTATCAGCTTGTTCTCAAGGTTTTGAGCCAGAACAGAAGCAGGGTTGCGGCTACTTCTATTGTTAACGCCGAAATAGAAAAGATAAGGAATCTTCCCTATGAAGACATAGGGGTTTCGGGGAGCTTTCCGGACGGCGTTTTGGAGCCGGAGAGCCTTAAAACTATGAGCGGCAGAGAGTACACCGTTTCCAGAAGGGTTGATTTTGTCGTGGATGAGGCAGACGGGATAGAGGAGCCGGAAGACCAGTGCCCGAACGACTACAAGAAAGTTGAGATAAAAGCGAGCTGGTCAGGCCCTTTTGAGGGGGAAGTTAAGATGGTGAGCGATATAGCCCCGGCAAACATGGTTCAGGAGTGCGCTCAGGCGGGCGGCATTATTTCTGCCTCTGTTTTTGACGCCCAGGGCCTTATGGTGGAAAATCCCTTAATAGAGATAAAGGATCCGGAGACAGAAGAGGTTTTAAAAACAGCCACTCCCACGGAAGGAAAACATCTTTTCGCCCTTCCGGCTCAGAGCTACAAAATAGAGGTTTCCAAAGAGAGCTACAGCAGCTCCAGAACCTACGGCATAGAAGAGCTGGCTCTTCCCGAGAAACCCCATCCTTTGGTAATAGAGGGGGAAATGGTAGAGACCAGCTTTTCCATTGACAAGCTGGGCAACCTTTCCATAAACACTCTTTCTTCCTGGAGCGCGGACAACTTTTCGGACTCTTTTACTACAGACGAGCATATTTCAGCTTCCTCCACTATAGAAGTAAGCGGAGGAAAAGTGGAGATAGCTTCAGGTTATGCTTCCGGCTATCTGGTTTCAGAAGAGGTGAGCCCTGATTTAACAAGCTGGGAGGAGCTTTCCTGGAACGACGAAGAGATAGCCGATACCGAGATTAAGTACTATCTTCTCTATTTTGACGGAGAGTCCTGGTCTTTCATTCCTGACTCTTCTCTTGAGGGCAATTCCTCCGGCTTTTCTGTTTCCCCGGTTGACTTATCGGCATTAGACCCTTCGGTTTATTCCCGGCTTAAGATCAGAGGGGAGCTTTCAAGCTCGGATACTTCTGTCAGCCCTTCTCTTTATGACTGGCATCTTTCCTGGAGGACTTCAGAGCCTCTGCCCATTTCTTATGTTGACTTTAATTTAAGAGGGGACAAGGTTATTGGAAAGGACTCGGAAGAGAACTTTGTTTACAAGTACTCCCAGGACCACAATTCGGGGGAATCGGGCTCTCTTTATCTTTCTGATATGGAATGGGATATTTACACCTTTATTATCTATTCCGATTTGGATCTTCTGGAAACAGACCCCTCTCCTGTCAGTCTGGTCCCAGACGACACTCTTTCTGTAGATCTTTTTCTTGAGGCCCAGAACTCTCTTATGCTGACAGTTCAAGACCAGGATACAGGGGAGGCTGTTTTTTCGGCCGATGTCAGGCTTTACAAGACAGGTTATGATAATACCCAGAGTACCGATCAGGAAGGCAAGACCTATTTTATCCCTTTGGAATCCGACAGCTATAATATGGAGATCTCAGCTCCCGGTTTTTCCGACTACTCCGGCGCGGTTTCTGTCTCCGGGGATGAATCAGAAATAATTAATTTAGAGAGAATAGAATGAAAAGAAGTTTCACCCTTATAGAAGCTTTAGTCACAGTCGGCGTTTTTGCTTTGGTAATGGGAGCTGTTTTCGGCTTGATTTTCTACCTTTACAGGACTCATTCTCTTGCCTGGCAGCAGGCTTTGGCTATTCAGGAGGCGAGAAGAGGGATTACCGTTATGGTAAAGGAAATCAGAGAGGCCGTTTCCGGAGAGGACGGATCTTATCCTGTTGAAAAGGCAGGCGACAAGGAGTTTGTCTTTTTCAGCGACATAGATAAAGACGGGGAGGCAGAAAGAGTGAGGTACTTTCTGGGGGGCGTCAGTTCCGGGAATCAGGAGAAAGAGTGCTATAGTTTTTCCGACGGAGGAAGCTGCGGCGTTTCCTTCTCCGATATCCTGACAGGGGATCTGGCCGCGGCAGAGCTGAAGGTTTCAACAGAAGGGGATCTGGGATGGGGCCGAGAGTATATAGAGCTTTATGCCGACGGAGAATATTTGGGAAAAATATGCGGGCAGGGATGCTCTGACTGCGCCGGAGCCTGGCAGGGAGACGCCACTTTTGAGGTGACAGAAAAGCTTTTGGACGGCGAGCTTGAGCTTTTAGCCGACTCTTCTTTGAGAGTTGACGCTTTCTGCGATTGGGGAGAGCCAAACCACTCCATAAGGGTCAGGTTTGAGTTGAGCTGGCAGGAGGAAGTTTCAGGATCTGACCACGAGTTTAAAAAAGGAGTGGTTAATCCGACAGGAGAGCCCCCCGTTTACGATCTTGATCAGGAGAAAATTTCTATTTTAAGCTCTTATGTCCGCAACTCCCCTCCTGTTTTCGAGTATTACGACAGCGAGGGGAATAAGATTACAGAGGTTCCGGCCAGACTGGCCGACACAAAGCTTATGAAGGTCTTTTTAATAGTAAATGTCGATCCAAACAGGTCCCCCGGGGACTTAGAATTGGAATCTTATGTCAAGCTTAGAAACCTCAAAAATGAATAAGGGTAATATAGTTACCTTGGTTCTGGTTTTCGGCCTTGTTTTTATGATTTTATTTGTCTCTATCATGGGCTTTGTCCTTTATCAGCTGAGAGCTTCAGTTAAAAGAGTGGCTTGGGAGGAGTCCCTGCATGTGGCAGAGTCAGGCGTTGATTACTACAAATGGTGCCTTAACAACGGAGTAGAGGGAGATTGCCTCAGAGAAAAGAGCTATTACGATGTTCAGGGTAATCTAATGGGGCAGTTTACTCTGACTGTAAACACTAATACCAGCTGCGGCGATGTTGTCGGAAGAGAGATTATTTCCTCTGGCTCCACAGACGACTTTCCCGAAACTTCAAGGAAGGTTAAAGTCTCTTACGGAAGGACCTCTGTGGCCAAGTTTGCCTATCTTTTAAACGACAGTGTCTGGGCCGGGGAGGACAGGGAAATCAAAGGGTTTTACCATTCCAACGGAGGAATAAGGATGGACGGGGAGAACAAGTCTCTGGTTACCTCTCATAGGGACGAATGGGTCTGCACCAGTTCTTTTGGATGCGATTCCTGTCCCCAAGATTGCAGACTAGACGGATCTGATTGTATCTGCCCCGGAGTTTTTACCACTACAGGCAACGCCCATCAAGATCTGTTTGAATATCCCGTCCCCTCTTTTGATTTTGAGGGGATTACTGTTGATTTGGCCCAGATGAAAGAAAAAGCCCAGAGCTCCGGTATCTATCTTCCTCCGGTGGAAGACATTGACCCTGAAGGAGAGGGATATTATCTTGTTCTTAAAAACAACAGCGCGGTTGAGGTCAGAATTATTACGGACCTTTCTTATGTCTGGGGTTATAATAACGAGGAGGGCTGGCACAAAGACTATTTTATAATATCCGACCAGTATCTTTATAACACCTTTTCTATTGATTCTTCCTGCTCTCTTGTTTTTGTCGAGGACAATCTCTGGATAGAGGGGGAGGTAGAAGGAAAGGTTACCGTAGCTTCGGCAGACCTTTTAGATCCAAACAGGGATACAAGCGTGGTTCTTCCCGGAGACATAGAGTATTATTCCCAGGGGGAAGAGGACGGTTTTGCTTTAATGGCAGAAGAGGATATTCTCATTTCCCCCTCTTCTCCGGACAATATGGAGCTTAAAGGGGTCTATATCGCCCAGAAAGGCCATTTTGGAAGAAACCATTACTCCGGCAATATTAAAGATAAGCTGGAGATTGTGGGCTCTGTTGTCAGCAACGGAAGAGTTGGGACCCAGTGGGTTTCGGGCAGCATTACTGTCTCCGGCTACAGAGAAAGGGAGAACTATATTGATACCGCCTTGATTTACGATCCCCCTCCTTTTGTTCCCAATGTCGAGGTTGAATTCGGAATTATAAGATGGGAAGAGCTGGAATAATCTGCTATAATAAGATATGTTTCGCTTTTTAAAGCTTAAAGAAGAATCTTTCGGTCTGGATATATCAGACCTCTCTCTTAAAATAGCCAAGCTTAAAAAGAAAGGCAGGCATTTTAGCTTGGCTTCCTGGGGAGAGTTTCCCTTAAAGCCGGGCATTATTGAAGAAGGAGAGATTAAGGACAAAAAAGCTCTGGTTGAAGCTGTTAAAAAAAGCTTAAAAAAGGTGAAGGGAGAAAAGTTAAAGACCGATAAAGCGGCGGTTTCCCTGCCCGAGAAAAAATCTTTTGTCCAGATTATTTCAATGCCTAAAATGAAGAGAGATGAGCTTGAAAAGGCGGTTCCCTTTGAGGCGGAAAACTACATCCCCCTTCCGGCGGAAAAAGCCTATATTGATTTCCAGGTTGTTGAAGAGAAAAAGAAAACAGATGTTTTAATAGCCGCTATTTCCAAAGATACGGTAAATTCCTATTTTGAATGCTTAAAGAAAGCAGGTTTAGAGCCCAGGGCTTTTGAGATAGAGTCCCAGTCGATAGCCAGGGCGGTGGTAAAGAGAAGTTCCTTCCCTCTCTTTATAGTGGACTTTGGGAGGAGCAACGCCAGCTTTATAATCTTCTCCGGTTCTTCTGTGAGGTTTACCTCCTCCTCCTCTTTAGCTTCTATGTCTCTTACAAAAAAGCTGGCCAAAGAGCTTAAGGCTGGAGAAAAGGAAGCTGAAAAGCTGAAGATAAAATACGGGTTGTCCGGAAGGGCTAAAAAGGGCAAAAAGGTCTCCAAGATTCTCTCTTCTGCCCTCGGAGAATTGGTGGAAGAGATAAAAAAATACAAAGAATACTACAAGAGCCACTCCTCAGAGGAAGTGGAGAAGATTCTTCTTTGCGGAAGAGGAAGCAATCTCAAGGGCTTGCCCGAGTTCCTTTCTTCTGAAACAGGGCTTCCGGTAGCTAAAGCCAACCCCTGGATCAATATTCTTCCTCATCCTTTAAAGGAGATTCCAGAGCTTTCCTACGAGGATTCTCTGGGCTATACCACAGCTTTGGGCCTTGCTTTAAGAGGAATAAAAGATGATTAATTTGCTTCCGCCAAAAGAAGAAAAAAGGATTGAAGAGGAGAGAAAGAAAAAGATAACAGTTATTTTGTCTTTCCTTCTTTTGTTCTTTGTTGTTTTCTTGGGAATAATGCTTTTGTCCCTTGATATCTATCTTTCCAAGAGAGTCCGGCATTACAGAGAGAAGCTTGAGGTTGAAGAGTCTGTAGATCGGCAGGAGGTAAAAGAGATAAAAGATGAGATAAAGGAAGCCAACAAGGAGCTGGGAAACCTTAAAGAGCATTACAGCCGGAGAAAAGATTATTCTTCTCTTTTAGAGAAAATAGACGGCCTTCTGCCTTCAAATATCTACCTTAATAATTTCTCTGCTATTTTATCTGAAACAGAAAAGGGTTCTTTGATAAAGGTCTCTCTTTCGGGCCTTGCCTTGAAAAGAGAAGACCTTTTCCGTCTTAAAAAGAAGCTGGAGGGGGAATTTGAAGAAGTGAGCTTTCCTCCGGCTAACTGGGTTCAGGCCTCTGACATTAATTTTTCTTCAAGCTTTAATATAAATGAGCACTAGAAAAGAAACAATATTAATAGCTCTTGTTTCGGGCATTGTAATAGCTGTTTTGGCTTTCTTCTTGATTTTCTTTTTAGGCCAAAGAATAAAAGAGAAGTCAGAAGAGGTAATAGAAGCAAGGAGAGAGCTTATTCTCTCCAGAGGGGAGACAGGGAGCGTTGCCGGAATCAAGAGCAGTTTTTCTGAAATAAAGCCTGATCTGGAGAAAATAGAGAGTCTTTTTGTCGATTCTGAGGCGCCTGTTGAATTTATTGAATTTTTAGAGAAAACGGCAGCCAGGTCCGAAGTTTCTTTTGAAATAAATCCAGCCGGTTTGAAAGAAGAAAAAGAGGCTATTTGGGAGGGGATAGGCTTTCAGATAAAAGCTGTCGGCTCTTCAGACGGCTCTTTGAGGTTTTTGGACAAGCTGGAATCCTCTCCTTATCTTACCGAAATTCAGAATATCTCCATAAGCAAGCTGAAAGAAGAATCTCTAAAGTCGGAAAAGTACGAGGGCTTTTCTTCCGGGGATCTTATTTTAAATATTAAGCTTAAAGCTTTTGCAAAATGAAGATTATTGAAAAAGACCAGTTGAAGAAATTCCTTTCAGTCTTTAAGAGATGTTTTCTGGCTGTAGCAAAACATTTCTTTATCTCTTGTTTTATTCTTTTTGTTCTGGCTTTGATTATTTCTTCCCTTCTATACTATTATTACGGCTTTTTGGCAGAGAGAAAGGAGATTGAAACTTCAAGCTCTCCTTTTGAACTGGAAGAGAGCAATTACCGGGAGGTTCTTAAAGCGTGGGAGGAGAGAAAAGATTCTTTTGAGAAAGCCGAAGAGAAAGATTATCCTGATCTTTTTGAGCGGTTTCCGGAAGAAGATTGACTTGACTGTTTTTTTGGTGTATAATACTCTTTGTGTTCTTAGAAAGTCCCTGTAGTTCAATGGAAAGAACACAAGTTTTCTAAACTTGGAATGGGGGTTCGAATCCTCCCGGGGACGCTATTTGGATGTTAGCGTAGCGGTCAGCTCAAGGGTTTGTGGTCGCAATCCCTTGTATTTACTTTTCTTTTGTTCTTTGATAAAATAAGGCAATGCCTATTGTACCCTGTAAACTTTGCGGGAAGAAATTTTATGCAAAGCCAAGTCGTCTGAAACGTGGATGGGGAAAGTATTGTTCTAGCAAATGTCAGTATAAAGCACAATTAAGAGGTAAATTTGTATATTGTGAAATTTGCGGGAAGAAAGTTTGGAGAAAGCCTCGTCAGCTTAAGCTTTCAAAAAGCAGGAAGTTTTTTTGTAGCAAGGCGTGTTTAATGATCTGGAAGAACAAAATAATGTTTGTGGGTAAAAATCATCCAAATTGGACTGGTGGCGAGTTTGCTGGGCGAAGAATCTTAGAGCGATCTGGTAGAAAATTGGTATGTGAACATTGTGGTAATTCTGATAAGCGCGTCCTTATGGTTCACCACAAAGATAGCAGTAGAAAAAACAATAAACTTTCAAATCTTATCTGGCTTTGTCATAATTGTCATCATTTAGTTCATAATTATAAAGATTCTTTATGAGATATTTGGTGCTCGTAGCTCAATTAATAGAGCTGCAAGCCGTGGTTTATGAGGGTTGCTTGATAGAATAATCCGTAGAGGTCTGTTCTCTACGGAAAATTAAAAAACGATGGCGGTCGTAGCTCAACTGGTAGAGCGCTTCGCCGTGGCCGAAGTGGTTGCGCGTTCGAGACGCGTCGACCGCCCACTTATATATGATTTTTAAAATAGCCCACAGAGGAGCTTCAGGATTGGAGCCGGAAAACACTCTTTCGGCTTTTAAAAAAGCATTGGAGTTTGATATTGATATGATAGAGTGCGACGTCCGCTTCCTCGAAACAGGGGAAGCTGTTGTTTTTCACAACAAAAGAGCGAGAAGAGGGAAGATAAGCAATATGACTTTTGACCAGATTAAGAGATTAAAAGTCGGAGGCAGGGAAAGAGTTCCTACCTTAGAGGAGGTTTTGGATTTGGTAGAGAGAAAAGCTAAAGTTAATATAGAGGTCAAGGATGGAAAGAGGATAGGGCTTTTGGCGGGTATTATTGAAAAAAGGGTCAATAAGGGATGGTCTTATGAAGATTTTCTGGTTTCCTCTTTTGATTATTCTGCTCTGAAAAGATTTAAGGCCCTTCTTCCTGAAGTTAATTTAGCTCTTAATTTTAGAAAGGCCTCTTTTTTAAAGTTGAAAAAAGCAGGCAGGCTCGGCGCCTTTTCTGTCAATGTTACCCTGAAGTCGGCCAAGAAAAGATTTATTAAGAAGGCGCAGAGAAAAGGATTTAAGGTTTTTGTCTGGACGGTTAACAAAGAAAAAGACATAGAGAGGGCCGTAAAGAGGGGAGTAGACGGCATCTTTACCGACTATCCTCATAAGCTATGCTAGGGCTTTAAAATTGACATTTTTTCCCTTTTTGATAAAATAAAGATGTAGAAACCCTAGTTAAGGAATTTATTTTTGAAATATGAAAAAATCTTTTCTAGCTAAAATAAAAAACAGGCAGTTTCCAGTTATTGTCGAGAAAGACGAGGATGGTTTTTATGTGGTTGAATGCCCTATTTTTAGGGGTTGTTATTCTCAGGGGAGAAGCTTAGATGAAGTTCTAAGAAACATCAAAGAAGTTATCGAGCTCTGTCTAGAGGAAAAAGAAAATCAGGAAATTTTGAATTCTTATAAACCCAAAGAATTAAGTCTTCACACTATTACTCTTTGACTATGCCGTTTCTGGGAAAAAAGCTATTAAAGCGTTTAATAAAATAGGCTACCAAACAGTAAGAAAAAGGGGTAGCCATTTTTGTTTGCCTCATGTGGGATGTTTTAAATAAAAAAGTTTCTACTCCTATAGGTTTTATTGTTCTTCTCTCAGTCGCTTTTCTGGTTGGATGGTTAATTCTGAATCAGTATAAAAAGGTAGTAGAAACTAGATATGAGATGATAGAGTTAGGCTCTTCGGCAGAAAGACAAAGTGAATAGTTCACTTCCTTTCTTTTAATTTTGCTTTAATATCTATTTTCTTTTTGCTTCTTAAAACTTTCAAGTTTATCTCCTCTCCTATTTTAGCTTCCTGAAGGGCGTTGGAAAGAGGGTTTTTGGGGGTGATTTTCTTTCCGTTTATCTCCAGTATTATATCAAATTCTTTTAGGTTCGCCTTGTCTGCTGCAGATCCCTTGACTATGGCGGACTCTCCCAGGTTTTCTCTGACAATTAAAGCTCCGTGGTCTACCGGAAGCTTGTTCTTTTTGGCTATTTCTTTTGTTAGAAGAATATGCTTTATTCCCAAGAAGGGAACTTTTATCTTTCCGTATTTTTTAACCTCTTCAAGATCTTTTTTGGCGCAGTTTATAGGGATGGCAAACCCTATATTCTGAGCTCCTCTTACAGCAGCCGTATTGACTCCTATTACTTTTCCTTCCATATCAATCAGAGGCCCTCCCGAGTTGCCCGGGTTGATGGCAGCGTCTGTCTGGATTAATCCTCTCAGATTTTCAGCTTGGAGAGTCATTTCATTTGTCGCTCTGACAATTCTGGAAATGCCGGATATGATGCCAGAGCTTATGGTGTCGTGAAATTCTCCTAAAGCGTTTCCTACAGCAATCACTTCCTCTCCCAGCTCTATTTTACCCGAGTCTCCAAGCTCAAGGTAGGGGAGGTTTTTGGCGTTGATTTTCAAAATGGCAAGATCATTGATGGGATCTCTGGCTAAGATTTTAACTTTATGCTTTTTTTCGGGCTCTAATACTGCCGTATATTCTGCCTCGGGATCCTGGACTACGTGGCGGGAAGTCAGGATATGTCCTTCTTCTGAAATGATAAAGCCCGATCCTCCTCCTATCTTTACCTTTTGGTTTTTTCCTTTCTTCAGCTTCGGCATAATAATCCCTTTTCCTTTCGTGGGGACAAGATAAAAACCTTCTACCTGGGGAAGGTCTTTGGAGGCGACAATGGTTATGACAGCGGGGCAGATCTTTTTTGCTATTTTGACTATTGGCGTTCTTTCTTTCATATCTTCTATTTTAACAGCATGGCAGCTTGTAAACAAGTGGAAAACTTGCTAGATTAGAATTAGCCCCTGTAGTTCAACGGATAGAACACAGGTTTCCTAAACCTGTGATGCAGGTTCGACTCCTGCTGGGGGCACACTAATCCCTTAGAACAAGTATATTTATCCCTTAACAGCAAGGACTGATTGTGATAGGATATAAATAAGGGGGAATATACTTGTAAAGATGACACAATCTAAATATACAATTAAAGACTTTAGAAGGGACTTTCCTGACGATAAAGCCTGTCTGGAATATTTGTTTAAGACCTACTACGGCGGAAAAGACTACAAATGCCCCAAATGCGGCAAAAAGGGCTTCTACAGAGTTAAAAAGAGAAGGGCCTACGCCTGCTCTTTTTGCGGTTATCAGGTTTATCCTACAGCCAAGACTATTTTTCATAAATCCTCTACTCCTCTTATTGACTGGTTTTTCGCTATGTTTTTGAAATCCCGATCAAAGCATAAGATTACAGCTAAGGAGCTTCAGGGTTATCTGGGATGCGGTTACAAGACGGCCTGGAGAATGAATAAAAAGATAGACAGCTTAGATTGATTTTTTTAGAAAAATAATCCTTATAAAATATCATCCGATATAAATAAGATTATCGGAGTTTTTAACTTAAAAACCCTATTTTTTGATATCTGATAGCCAATATTTTTTCCACAGCTTTGTTATTGACAGAGCTGTTTGATAAAGAGATAATAGGACAAGAAAGTTGCTTAAAAAAAGGAAATGGCAGCGAAGAAGAGAGCTTCCGAAAAAGCCGATCTGAACGAGATTCCTTTTGATGTTTTTGCTCCTTTTAGATTGATAAGTTCTGCCTTTCAGAGAAAGAGAATTGGAGTTGGCCTTTATATCAATTTTATAATAGTTTGTTTTCTAAAACTCCCGATTTCAATTATGGAGATACAAAAAACATTTGAGCCGCGAAAACCAAGTGGTTCAATTAATACCGTCGGGCAGACGGAAATCAACGCTTGTGGTAGCATTAGCCACTCGTTGAAGCAAGAATCTCCCAATTTTAGTCGTGTACGTGGAGAGTGTCAATCTTATGCCCCAAATGCGGCAAAAAGGGCTTCTACAGAGTTAAAAAGAGAAGGGCCTACGCCTGCTCTTTTTGCGGTTATCAGGTTTATCCTACAGCCAAGACTATTTTTCATAAATCCTCTACTCCTCTTATTGACTGGTTTTTCGCTATGTTTTTGAAATCCCGATCAAAGCATAAGATTACAGCTAAGGAGCTTCAGGGTTATCTGGGATGCGGTTACAAGACGGCCTGGAGAATGAATAAAAAGATAGACAGCTTAGATTGATTTTTTTAGAAAAATAATCCTTATAAAATATCATCCGATATAAATAAGATTATCGGAGTTTTTAACTTAAAAACCCTATTTTTTGATATCTGATAGCCAATATTTTTTCCACAGCTTTGTTATTGACAGAGCTGTTTGATAAAGAGATAATAAAGTAATATCTTAACAGAAGCTACTTTAAAAAAAGAAGACCCTCATCCTCACTAAAACTTCTTGGCCGTCGTTTAAGTGAAACCTTGAAATAATATTCAAGGGGAATCAGGTCTTCTTTTTGTAGAATAGTAAAAATAAGGGATTCTGTCAATAGTTATGCCAGAGGAGAAAAAAGAAAACTACATACCTCTTTCAGAGGCTACCAAGCACTGCGACCATTCTCAGGCCTACTTGAATTTGAGAGTCAGGCAGGGAAAGCTCAAAGCTGTGAAGTTCGGCAGAAACTGGATGACCAAAAAAGAATGGGTTGAGAATTACGTTGCCAGAATGAATAATAAAAATGGCCACGGAGACTATATACCCCTCGGCGAAGCTACCAAGCACTGCGACTACTCTCAGGCCTACTTGAATTTGAGAGTCAGGCAGGGAAAGCTCAAAGCTGTGAAGTTCGGCAGAAACTGGATGACCAAAAAAGAATGGGTTGAGGATTATGTTAAGAAAGCAAGAAGATATAAAAAGAAGATGGCAGCAAAGAAGAGGGCTTCCGAAAAACCTGCTCTGAACGAGGTTCCTTTTGGCGCCTTTGATGTTTTTGCTCCTTCTAGATTGATAAGTTCTGCCTTTCAGAGAAGGAGAAAGAGAATCGGGGTTGCTTGCGTTTTAGCTTTTATATCATTCTTATTCTTAACCCTTTCTATTTTTGGTACTGCCGGCGACAAGAGTTACCCAGATAGAGTTCTGGGAAAGGCGTCTGTTTTGGTAGGAAACGTTGGAGAGGTAGGCAACGATTTCTGGGAGCTGTCTATTAGTACGGTTCAGGAATTTGCTGGCGCTTCCAAAAAAGATCCCCAGGGTATTTTTTCAGGATATATTAATTGGGTCTGCAGCAGAGTTTCAGATTTAGGAAGAGAGATCAGGAATATTCCGACTAGGATAGCCAGTCTCTTTTTCCCGGAGGAGGAACCGAAAGAGAAAAAGGAGATAGCAAAGAAACCTTTGCCCGGTCCCGAAGAGGGCATGGTAGTTCTTCCTTCTGCAAAAGAAGACGAGGAAGCGAAAGACAGAATAACGGCCTCTTTTTCAGACGAGGTTGAGGTTAAGCCGGAAGACAAGACCTCGGGGATTATTATCCCTGTCTTTAGAAAAGGTCTTGGAGAAGAATACATGTATGTAATGGTTCCAACAAAGGAAAAGAAAAAGTAAAATCCTCTCTTTTAAATTAGTCGGTTTTTAAAGGGGAAATTAAAAAGGTCGAAAAATTATAAATTACCAAAATCAAAAATTATGAAAAAAACATTAAGTTTAAGCCTTATTACCGCTTTAGTGCTAATGACAGCTTTTATGTTTTTAGAGCCTCAGTCAGTAGA
>CAZYOI010000009.1:0-16383 GCA_964648705.1 uncultured Candidatus Saccharibacteria bacterium
AGCCGAGCTCCCTCAATGCGAGTAGAGGCGCCTGTAGAAGTAACCAAAATAGCTCGCTTAAGGCGACTTAAAACTTGGGGGCTTAGCTTCGCTCCGGCGATCCATTGTCCCTTAAATTCGTCTATCCTCGTTATTTTAGACCAGATATTAGCTGGAACTTGAGCTAATCGCTGATCAAGATTGTTGTTTTCAGCCATAATTAATTGGATATATTAACTATATCCAATTATATCCAATAATACTCAAGAATGCAAATAAACAACTTAAAAACCGAGAGAAACTCTCGGCTCTAACAATCTTGTTAAGAGATTATTAAATCAAGTATTCCTGGCTTCCTTTGTATTTTAGCTTAAGGTGGCGGTAGACTTCTTTTGTAGCCACTTTTCCCCTCAGGGTTTTAGCTATAAAGCCCAGTTAAAATCAATCAGAAGTCGGAGGAGATAATTGTTTTAGTGTTTGAAATTCGCCAAGCCCTTTATTTTTCTTAACATTATTCCACTGAAAATTTTGCCATTCATAGTTAAGCTCCATTTGGTAAAAGTAAGAAAGCATTAGAACTTTTTGATTATATGGAATTATTGCTTTTAGTAGAACTATTGTCTTATCTTTAATTCCTTTGTCCAAAACTTGTGCAGTTTCCACCATTGTATCTGTGTTATGAGTTATTATAATTTTGTCTTCCTTGCAACCTTTACAAAAGCCCCAGTTTTTTATGCAGACTTGATTTAAAGAAAAAAACCTGCTAACTCTGTAGGTTTTCAATCAGGAAAGACGTTTAATTTCGTCTTCAAGCAGCATCAAGGTCTCTGTTTTCAAGGTCTTTCTGATAGCTTGGAACTGTTTATGAAGAAGAAGGAAGTTTAAGTCCTGGTCGATAACCGTCTGGTTTATCTTCTCTTTGATAAAATTTCTCAACTCTTTAAGGTATTCCAAGGCGCTTTTTCCGGTTCTCTCTTCAATAATCTCTTTTTTGTAACCGAATCCTTGAGTGAAGAAATAATGGATATCATAAACATCCCGGCCGGCAACAGATCCTCTTTTCTTGTATCTGTCAGTTAAAGCAACCAGCTTGTTGGCAAAAATGCTCTCTTTCGTTTGGCATATGGCCGTTCTGTCTATATCCTTCAGGTATTGGGCCTGATAATCAATAGATTTAAAAGGATTATCGAGAATTTCAAGCTTAATGGTGTTTCTTTGATCCGAAGGGGCTTGATATTTCAGAAAAAACTGCAAGGCCTCTTTGCTTTCATCTTTTATCTCTAAGTTTAACTCTTTGAAAATGCGGTGTAATCTTTTTCTAAGTTTTGCTTTGTCAGTTTCCTGTTTTAAATCAAAGTCCAAATCGACAGAAAACCTGTCCAAAAAGCCAAGCAAAGCGGCGCAGCTTCCTCCTTTAAAGAAGATATTGGGGGATAATTCCTGGTCATCCAATATCTTAATTAAAAGGCGGTATAGCCGGGCTTTGTGATAAGCTCTTTTTTGGGTTTGATTTATCATAGCTTGTAGCCTACTTGCTTTTGGATTTTTTTGACTCTTGTCCAATTAATCAAATTAGGAGCGTCAAAATGATAGCGAGGGTTGAAATAGAGCATATCAGCTGCCGCTCTCTCTAAGCTTGCCTCTTTGATATTTCCCCGCTCTTCCAGGCCTGTTTCATTGAACAAGAAACGGTCTTTCATCTGTCTTGAAAGATAGAGATTGCCTTTTATCTCAAACCTTTTTGATTGATTGGAAATCAGGGTGATATAGGGGATAGACTGGGAAATAACGCCCTCTCTTGATAATATTGTTTCCGTGGATAGATAGCAGAAAGAATGCAGAAACCTCATCCCCAGCCTGATCGGGTCTGCTTTTTCTAAGGGGATCTTGCTGTAAAAACCTTTTTGTATCCTGATCAGCGTTCCTCTCTCTACGTATCTTTTAATAGCAGTGTAAAGGGTGTTTTTGTTCTTTATATCCCAAAGCAAAGCTAAATCCTGAGTATGGAAAAGATTTTCAGAACTTTTTAAAAGCAGATTTAATTTATCTTTTTTAGGGGTTTGTTCTTTCATACTATACACTTATGTACAGGATAACAGAACGTCTCTGGAAAGTCAAGCCCTTTGTCTGCATATTTAAATTTTAATCCTAAATCAATTCTTGTTAGAATTTTTTGCCTAATTAATTGGATATATTAACTATCTCCAATTATATCCAAAAGCAAACTAAAAACCGAGAGGAAGTCTCGGCTGTAATAATAGGGAAATTGTTAGATTAAGTATTCCTGTCCTCCTTTGTATTTTAACTCTAAATGGCGGTAGGCTTCTTTTGTAGCCACTCTTCCTCTGGGAGTTTTGGCGATAAAGCCCATTCTTGTCAGATAGGGCTTTTAACAGTTTGCTTGAATTTTCTCTTCTTGAGTATAAAGGTGGCTCCAAAAGCGGTTTCTTAAAGGAGCTGAAACAGAGGCCGTTTTTGTAGTAGCTCCTATAAAAGCTGATCTGTTATTTGATTTCTTTTAATATTTCTGATACGGTTTTCTTAAATTCTGGCAGGTCTTCTTTCGCTGTTTTCCAAACCCTTTCTAGGTTGACTCCAAAGTATTCGTGAATGAGAATATCTCTCATCCCTGCGATTTCCTTCCAGGGGACATCAGGATGCTTGTCCTTAAAATCATCCGGGATATTCTTAACAGCTTCGCCTATTATCTCCAGTCTTCTGATAATGGCGTCTTTCATTTGAAGATTTTCATCTTCTTCAAGAAAATCCTCTTTGGTTGTTCCTTTTGCGTATTTCTCAATTAGTTCAATGCTTTCCAGTATATCTTCGAGGAAAACTGATATGTCTTTTTTCATAAAACTAATTTTTGTTCTTTTAGAATGCTTTCTTTTAAAGCA
Organism: uncultured Candidatus Saccharibacteria bacterium; assembly: GCA_964648705.1. Taxonomy (GTDB): domain Bacteria; phylum Patescibacteriota; class Minisyncoccia; order Minisyncoccales; family GWA2-38-27; genus CAZDXV01. Next base: position 2,877 of record CAZYOI010000009.1, read on the forward strand.
GGCTTTATTGTAGAATATTCAACCAGATCTACTTTTTTATTCAGAGCATCTTCCAGGTCAAGCTTTAAAGAAACTAAATCCAATAAGCTTTTTTTACTGCTGCTTTTAAACTCTATCAGAATATCTATATCGCTTGTTTTTTTCTCCTCTTTTCTGACATATGAACCGAAAACAGCCGCTTTTTTGACATCGTGGCTTTTTAAGATAGGTTCTATTTTCTTTTTTATTTCTGAAATATTGTTCATAATCTTTCTTAATTATACCAGGATAAAAGTTTAAAATCAAAGCCCCTCATAGCTTAAGGGGGTTTCTTCTGGAAATCCTAAGGCAAGGTTTTGTTAAATAAGGTATTCTTGTCCTCCTTTGTATTTTAACTCTAAATGGCGTTAGGCTTCTTTTGTAGTCAATCTTCCTCTGGGGATTTTAGCTATCCATCCTCATAAGATAGGGCTCGTAGATATCCAGAATAGTGTCTTCTTCTGTGGCGGCAGCCAGAGTCTGAAGGCCTTTTTGACAAAGATTTTTCAGAATGGTAATATATTCTATAGAGGTTTTCACTGTATATGATAAAAATATGGTATAATTAATAAAAGATATGAAGTATAAAAACACGCTACAAAAAGGTTCTGTTAGATATATTATTTTTAAAGAGGGCGGTACATGGTATGGAGTTGCTTTGGAGTTTAATATAGTCGAGGAGGGCGACAATCCAGTAGAAGTAATGGCTTCTTTGTTTGAGGCAATTAAAGGATATGTTGAAACTGCTCGCAAAGTCAAGATAAGGCCGCACCCGCTGAACCAGAAACCTGATTTAGAATATGAAGAATTGTGGAACGAATTAGAAAAAAGAGAAGCAAAGAGAACTACTAAACCAAAAGAAGTTTATAGCTTTGGATATTCTCCGTTTAATTTCAAGGCTCCGGCTTATGCCTCCTAAAATATGTCTAGAAGGGTTTTCAATTGGACGTTTACAGATGTAATTAAGTTTTTAAAGGGACACGGTTTTGTCTATTCACACGCCAAGGGAAGCCACTATTACTATGTTGGAAAATATGGAAAACAACCGAGGATCGTGCAGGTTCCTTTCCATGGCAGTAAGGCTTTTAAACCGCGAACGTTAAAGGGTATTGTAAAACAATCTGGAATACCTCTTAATATTTGGCTAGGGCAATAAGAAAGTAAAAAACCCCAATAATGGGTTTTTTGCTTTAGATAAAAAACTAGACGGTAGACCTTTCGCACCTGTTTGTAGTTTTTCTACTGATTCGCGAGCGGGTCTTAAATTTCTAAAATAAAGTTCTTGCTTAATGTCCTTTTTTTATTAAATCAAGTATTCCTGTCCTCCTTTGTATTTCAATTCTAAATGGCGGTAGGCTTCTTTTGTAGCCACTCTTCCTCTGGGAGTTTTGGCGATAAAACCCATTCTCATTAGATAGGGTTCGTAGATATCAAGGATGGTTTCTTCTTCCTCTGCTGTGGCGGCAGCTAGTGTCTGAAGGCCTACCGGCCCTCCGCTGAATTTTTTGACAATGGTCTTTATTATCTTTCTGTCTCCCGGCTCCAAGCCCGCCCTGTCTATCTCTAGAAATTTCATAGCCCTTTCTGTTGCCTTTTTATCTATTACACTCTTTTCCTCGACCTGGGCAAAGTCCCTTACTCTTTTTAGCAATCTGTTTGCCACTCTGGGGGTGAAGCGGGACCTTTCAGCTATCAGCTTTACGGCTTCGGGCTCTATTCTCACCTTTAAAAGTCTGCTGGAGTTTTCAATTATCCTCTCAATATCTTCTTGGTTGTAGAAGTTAAGCTGAAAGGTGGCTCCAAAGCGGTTTCTCAAAGGAGCTGAAACAGAGGCCACTCTGGTGGTAGCCCCTATAAAAGTGAATTTGGGAAGCTTTAAGTCCATGGTTCTGGCCATAGGGCCTTTTCCAAGGATTAAACTCAGTTTAAAGTCCTCTAAAGCGGGATAAAGAAATTCTTCTATCATTTTGTTCATTCTGTGCACTTCATCGCAGAAAAGAAGATCTCCGTCTTCCAGATTGGTGAGAATAGCTGCCAGATCCCCCACTTTTTTTATAGCAGGCCCTGTTATTGTCCTGATATTGCTTTTCATTTCTTTGGCGATAAGGTATGATAGACTTGTCTTACCTAATCCGCTGTTTCCGTAAAAGAGGAGATGTTCAGGGCAAGACTCTCCTCTTTTTTTAGCAGCTTTCAACATTACCTGAAGGTTCTTTTTGGTCTTTTCCTGGCCTATAAAATCATCCCATCTTTTGGGCCTTAAAGCAGAATCAAGGGGTTCGTCTTCTTTCGGGGAAAGAGGGGAGATGTCTTTTTCTCTTGACAAATCTTCCATAATTTGTTAAAATAGTATTATTAAACCGGTCTCAGGGCTGGGGGAGTAGGGATTTTTCGCAGATGGGTAGATTGGCTTAGGCGAACCTATGCCTCGGAGAAATTCTGGACTTTAGTTTCCAAGCTTAAGTTTCCCCCAGCCTTGAGGCCTGTTTAAGGGGAGCCCTTAAAAGGGCTTCTCTTTTTATTCTTCTCCGGTTACTCTTTCTACTTCTTCTAAGGTGCTGATTCCTTTTAATGTTTTAATAAATCCGTCCTGCCTCATTAGAACCATTCCCCTTTCTATGGCTTTGTTTCTCATTTCAGCTATAGAGGGGGATTTTAAGATAAACTTTTCCATTTTATCGTCAACAATAAAATTTTCAAAGATTCCGATTCTCCCCTTATATCCCGTAAAGCTGCAGTCGCGGCATCCTTTAGCCACCGGGATTCTCGTCTTTTCTGTGAGCTTGGGCGCCTTTACCTCTTTTGGGAGATTCTTAAGGGCCCTCTTTAAGGTTTTCATTTGTTCTTTTGAGGGTTTTTTGTATTCTACGCATTTTGGGCATACCTTTCTGACCAGTCTCTGGCCTATAGCCATATTAATGGAAGGAGCTATATTCTCCGGCTTCTCTCCTAAAGCCTGGAGCCTGGAAATGGTTCCGGCAGCGTCGTTGGTATGGACGGTGCTTAAAACCAAATGGCCCGTTAAAGAGGCCTGTAAAGATATTTCAGCTGTTTCTTTGTCTCTTATCTCTCCTACCAGGATGACGTCCGGATCCTGCCTGACAACAGCTCTTAATCCGTTGGCAAAAGTAAATCCTTTTGCCTCGTCCACCTGGGATTGGGAGACCCCTTTCAGATGGTATTCTATGGGGTCTTCAATGGTGATTATCTTTATCTTTGGATTGTTTATCTTCTGGATAAAGGCGTAAAGAGTGGTTGTTTTACCGGAACCCGTAGGCCCTGTGCAGATTATCATTCCATTGGGCTTTTTAATCTGGTCTTTGAATATTTTAAGCATGTCTTCTCTCAAGCCCAGCTCTTCCATGCTAACCACCCATTTGGGGTTTAATATTCTCAAGACCAGGGCTTCTCCGTACTCCGAAGGCAGGGAAGAGGCCCTTATCTCAATAGATATTCTTTCTATTAAAATAGAAAAACGGCCGTCCTGGGGCCGCGAGGTCACATTAAGCTTTATACCCGACAAAAGCTTTATTCGAGATAAAAGGCTTTTGTATGTTTTTCTGTCAAAAAAGAGAATATCGTGCAAAACCCCGTCCACCCTTATTCTCAGCTTTATCTCGTCTTCTTTGGGCTCTATGTGGATATCGGAGGCGTCCAGATAGAAAGCGCCCGCCAGCAGGAACTCAACCAATTCGGTAGTTTTGAGGCGAAGGGAGTTTTTAATCTTGTCTTTGTAGTCCGGGATGTTCTTTACCTCTTTCTTGGTCTCCTTTACCGTTCTTTCCGTTATTTTCACCTCTCCTGTTATTTTTTTATTTTCTGGCATGTGTTTTCAAATTATATTAAGATGAAACAAGGTTATTCCAATTTATCCTTTTTTAAAAAAGAAGTCAAATGGCAAAAGAATACATTGCAGAAACAAAAAAAGAAACAAAAGAGCTGGCTCAGAAAACAGCTGAAGCTGTCTTAAAAGGAAGAGCCAGAGTGCTGGCTCTGAAAGGGGATCTGGGAGGGGGAAAAACAACCTTCGTTCAGTTTCTGGCCGAAAAGCTTGGAATTAAAGAAGATGTTTTAAGCCCTACTTTTGTCATCTTCAGAAAGTTTAAAGCCCCTTTTCCTTTTCAATATTTCTATCATTTTGACTGCTACAGGATAAAAAATTCAAAAGAAATTCTTGACCTGGGCTTTAGAGAAATCGTTGACAACCCGAAGAATATCGTAGTTATAGAGTGGGCGGGGAAAATAGAGGATATTCTGCCGGAGGAAGCTTTAGTTTTAAACTTTGAGTTTTTAGAAGAGAATAAAAGAAAAATAACTTTTAATTATTGACTTTGGGCCTTATTTTGATAAGACAGGATTGTAATATAACTGGGCTTTATGGCAAAACTTACTTCTCAAGATCAAAAAAAGATAAAATGCCTCCGAAACTTTTTCCCAAGAAACATTGAGGTTCAGGTTAAGTCTTCAAAAGAAGGGGGTTTTTATGCTGAGATTCTTACCTTTCCGGGCTGTATTACCGAGGCTGAAACCTTCTCCGAGTTAATTAAAATGGTAAATGATGCCGTAGAAGTACCCAGAAAGTATCTCCCTTATATGCCTCCTTTGTCTTTAGCTCAGAGCTTCAATATCTTTCCTTCCGGGAAAATAACTAACTCTCCCATAGTATTTTCGATTTCGTGAGGATTTCTGTTGCAGATTATTGTTCTCAGAAGAAGCTTACAAAGCTTGCTCTAAAATGCGGCTTTTTTATTTTCGAAGGAAAAGGAGATACTAAAGCGAAAGACCGGAAAGGAAAATTCATTACCACAATTCTCAGGCACAGACGGATAAAAAGAGAAACAGCAAGAGGAATTATTAAGGCCTTAATTAGGGCTGGAGCAGATATTGAATTAAGAACCTGACTTGCTTTTCAGGTTTTTTCCTTTTATGTTAAAATAGACAATGAAAAGAATTTTAGCAATAGACGCCAACGCTTTAATCCACAGGGCCTACCACGCCCTTCCTCCCTTAAAGACAGACAAGGGGGAGCTGGTTAACGCGGTTTACGGCTTCTTGTTAATTTTCTTTAAGGCGATAAAGGATTTAAAGCCAGAATATATTGTAGCAGCTTTTGACTATCCCGCTCCCACCTTCCGCCACAAAGAATACAAAGAATACAAAGCTCATAGGGAAAAAGCTCCGGAAGAGCTTGTCTCCCAGATATCCCTCGTCAAAGAGGCCTTAGGGGCTTTTAATGTCAAAGTTATAGAAAAAGAGGGGTTTGAGGCAGACGATTTGATAGGAACTGTCGCTAGAAGATTTCCAAAGAAGGATATAGAGACCGTTATTGCTACAGGAGACATGGATCTTTTGCAGCTAGTAGACAGAAAAGTCAAAGTGTACGGTTTAAGAAGAGGAGTCAAGGATACGGTGCTTTACGACAAAGAAAGAGTAAAAGAAAAATACGGAGGACTGACTCCCTCTCAGCTTACAGACTACAAAGCTCTGAGAGGAGACCCTTCAGACAACATACCCGGAGTGGCCGGCGTAGGAGAAAAGACAGCCATTGACCTTATCTCCAGATTCGGCTCTCTTGAGAAGGTGTACAAAAATATAGACAAGTTAAAGCCCTCCTTGAAAAAGAGCTTGGAAAAGAACAAAGATAAAGCTTTTCTCTCCAAGCATTTAGTAGAGCTGAAATGCGATATTCCTTTAGATGGCGCTATTGAAGATTTGAAATGGGGAGGGTATAAAGAAGAAGAGGCCGCAAGCTTTCTTAAAAAGTACGGCTTTCAGACCCTTGTTTCCAGATTAGAAGAAATTAAAGGCAAGGATCAGCTTAAAATAATTTGATGTTTTGGTCTAAAGAAAACAATTATCAGTTGGAAAAGAAAGAGATTCTTAATATTGTCAACAACCTGACCGAAGGCCTTTTGGTTTTTGACAACAAGAGCAAGCTTTCTTTGATAAACCCTAAAGCAGAGAATATCCTGGGAATCAAAAAAGAAGATGTTTTAGGAAAGAATATTTTGAACTTAAGCTCTTTTCCCGGGTGCGAAAAGATAGTTTCTGTTTTAGGAGGGGGAATAGAAGAGATCTCCAAAAGAGAAGTGGAAATAGAGGAGAACTTTATACTGGAGATAGATTCTATCAAAGTGGGAGAGCACGAGAAAGTAGGCGCTCTTGTCATCCTGAGGGACATTACCAGAGAGAAGAAAGCAGAAAGAATGAAGACAGAATTCGTCACTTTGGCCGCTCATCAGCTTAGAACCCCCATGTCCGGGATTAAGTGGTCTTTGAGAATGGTTTTGGACGGAGAAGGGGGAAAGCTGACCGAAAAGCAAAAGGAGGTTTTAGAAAAGGCCTATTATACAAACGACAAAGTGATTGAGCTTATCAACGATCTTCTGAACGTAGCTAAAATAGAGGAGGGAAAATATATTTCAAAAACAAAGCTGGAAAGATTAGAAGAGCTGATAGAAAGGGTTGTTGAAAAGTATAAAAAGGAAATAGATGAAAAGGGTTTAGACTGCAGAATCGAAGAGCCCTCAGAAGATCTGCCCAAAGTAATGATGGATAGAGATAAAATGGAGATAGCTTTTTCCAATATTCTGAAAAACTCCATCTCCTACACTCTTTCCGGCGGCAAGATAACAGTATCTATAACAAAAGAGGAGAAATATCTTAAAGTCGAGGTAAAAGACACCGGAGTGGGCATTCCCCGTTTTGTCCAGGAGAGGATCTTCGAGAAGTTCTTCCGTTCAAAGAATGTAATGAAAATAGAGACAGAAGGGACGGGTCTGGGGCTGTACATCACCAAAAACATTATTAAAGCCCACGGGGGAAGAATATGGTTTGAGTCGGAAGAAGGGAAAGGAACCTCTTTCTTTTTCACTCTTCCTGTTAAAAAAGAGTTCGGGGAGTACATGCCTCCGGAGCTCTACTAATCCACTTGTGGTCTTTTTCAAATTGAGGTAGAATAAAAGTGATAACAAAATTAAAAGCAAAACTATGGCCAAAAAGATAACAGTTGTAGAAGACGATAAATTCCTTAGGGAGCTCATCACCCAGAAGCTCTCCAAGGAGGGCTATGACATTTCAGAGGCCGTTGACGGGGAAAAAGGAATTGAGACTATCAAGGATGAAAAGCCCGACTTGATTCTGCTTGATTTGATACTTCCCGGGATAGACGGCTTTGAGGTTTTAGCCAGGATAAAGTCAGATCCGGGAATATCCGAGATACCGGTTATCATTCTCTCCAATCTGGGCCAGAAAGACGATATAGAGAGGGGACTGAAGATGGGAGCCAAGGACTACCTCATAAAGGCCCACTTTACCCCGGAGGAAATTATCAAGAAGATTAACACGGTTTTAGGATAAAAGGAATTTATGCCGGAGCTGCCTGAAGTTGAGACAACTGTTTTAGGTTTAAGAAAAAAGGTCCTGAGAAGGACCTTTGTTGATGTGTGGACCGACTTTGAAAAACTCGTCAAAGACCCGGCTTTTAAAAAATTCAAAGAAGAGATAAAAGGGAAAAAGATAAAAGATGTCCGCAGGAAAGGGAAGAATATAGTTTTTGTCCTGTCAGGCGATTATTTCCTTTTGATCCACCAAAAGCTTACAGGACACCTTCTTTACGGGAAATGGAAAAAGAAAGAGAGATGGATTCCTTCAGAAAAAGGAGCCATGGAAGACAGAGAGAACCGCTATATCCATTTAATGTTCTTTTTGGATAAAGGAATGCTGGCTCTCTCTGATCTGAGAAAGTTTGCCAAGATAAAGCTTCTTAAGAAAGAAGGGCTGGAAAAAGAGCTTGGGGATATAGGGCCTGATGCCCTGGAAATAAGTTTTGAAAGGTTCAAAAAAATCATTCAGGACCAAAAAGGAAAGATAAAACAGGTTTTAATGAATCAGGAGTTAATAGCCGGAGTGGGGAATATCTATTCAGACGAAGCCCTTTTCAGAGCCAGAATAAACCCTTTTAAAAAAGCATCTTCTTTAAAAGAGAAAGAATTGAGGAGTTTATACAAAAACATGATCGATGTCTTGAAAAAAGGGATAAAAAAAGGCGGGGAGAGCATTTCAGACTACAGGAATCTGGAAGGGAGAAAGGGGGGTTTTGACGATTTCAGAAAAGTGTACAGAAAAAAAGAATGCCCCAGATGCGGCTCAAATATTAAAAGAGAAAAGATAGGGAGCAGGAGCACTTACTTCTGTCCTAAATGCCAAAAATTATGATTATCTTTCTTTACGGTCAAGATACATACAGGTCCAAAAATAAGCTCAAAGAGATTATAGAGCATTACAGGAAAACCCATAAAAGCGGGCTCAATCTTAGATTTTTGGATTTATCAGATAAAGAGGCCGAGGATTTCAAAAGGTTCGAAGACAGCGTCCGCCAGGCTTCAATGTTTAAAGAAAAGAGGCTTGAGGTTGTTTTAAACCCCTTTTCTGACAATTCTTTTAAAGAGGCCTTTTTAAAGAAAGGAGAGGAGTTTGCCAATTCAGAGGACATCATTCTTCTTTTTCAGCAAGGAGAGGTTAGAAAGAACGACAAGCTGTTCAAGTTCTTAAAAGAAAAAGCCAAAAGCCAGGAGTTTTCTCTTTTAACAGGTTCAAAGCTTGATTCTTGGGTTAAAGAGGAGTTTAAAAAGAGAGGGTTCGATATTAAAGAAAATCTTGCAGAAAAGCTTGTTTCTTTTGTAGGAAACGATTTATGGCGTATGGAAAATGAGATATTAAAGCTGGCTAATTACAAAAAAGGAAAAGAGATAAAAGAAGAAGATATTGAGCTTTTAGTAAAGCCGGAAATAGAAACAGATATTTTCAAGACAATAGACGCTATAGCCAAAAGAGACAGAAAGAAAGCTCTTTCTTTTATCCACAAGCATTTAGAGAAAGGAGACACCCCTTTATACCTTCTTTCCATGATAGGCTATCAGATAAGGAATGTTTTGTCAGTAAAAGATATGGCAGAAAGGGCCTTCCCCTATAATGTTATTCTTAAAAAATCAGGACTCCATCCCTTTGTAGTTAAAAAAAGCTATTCTCAGGCAAAGGCCTTTTCTCTGGAGGAGCTAAAAAAAATCTACCAGAAGATATTCGAGGCAGATTTGAGCATAAAGGTAGGGAAGATAGATTCGGAAACCGCCTTAGACCTTATTGTAGCCGGTATCTAGGAGTTTTTCTTTATTAGGGCAGCTATTCTTGATTTTTTTCTTGAGGCTGTGTTTTTTTTAATTACTCCCTTTTTGGCTGATTTATCCAACACCTTATATATTCTGGGAAGAAGCTCTTTTGCTTCTTTTATTTTATTCTCTGAAACCAAAGTTTTAACCTCTTTTATGAGTTTTTTCATTTTGTTTTCCTGGTCGAGATTCCTGACCCTTCTTTTCTTTTCCTGTCTCAATCTCTTTTTTGCGGACTTTATAACCGGCATATATGAACTAATTTAGCACAGGGAAATAAAAAACGCAAGTGGTTAGCTTGCGTTTTGATGATCTCTGATTCTTTTTAAGAACTTTCTCGATCTTCGGTGGATTCTTCCCACCAGATTTCGGATATAGACTTTGACGTTGGCCTCCCTTACATGGCGGAAGAGGGGCTTTACGTCTATAATGGAAGACAAATATCCTTTGGCAAAAGAGAGGAATCCTTTGATATAAAAAAGGATGATTGTCAGGGGCGAAGTAAAGTGCCTCATCGCCCTGTAAACGCTCTCCTGGAGCTCTTCGGGAGTCATTTGTTTGGGTTCGAAAACAGCTCTAAGCCCGTTGTAGTCTCCGGCATTTTCGCTGAAGATCCTTTCTTCTCTTTTCAGTTTTTCATAAAGGTCGGTTCCAAAAAGAGGCGTTAATACGCTTATCTGGATAGAAGGTATTCCCGTCTTTCTGGCCCAGCGGGCAATTTGCATGGCAGAATCTTCATTGTCTGAATCAAAGCCTGCTATGAAAGCTCCGTGAACAGCGTGAATCATGCCAGCCTCTCTGAATCTTCTTAAATTTTCTTCTATTTCTTCCAGAGTCTGCCCCTTGCCCATCTCCTCCAAAGAATCTGGGTTGGGAGACTCCAATCCTATGCAGAGAAAATAACAGTTGGTTCTTTCAGCTAATCTTAAGAATCCCTCATTCTTAGCTACACTAGCTCTTATTTGGGCTGCCCAGCGGGGAATTTTGTCCAGTTTTTCTAGCATTAAAGAAAGAATTCTCTTTGCCCTTTCTATCTTGATGCCGAAGTGGTCGTCGCAGAAAAAGACTGAATCAGGTTTTCTTCTCTTAATCTCTTCTACCACAGAGCCAGGACTTCTGAAACGAGGCTTTTTAAACATGCGCCAGACGCAGCAGAATTTGCATCTGTGAGGGCATCCTCTGCTTGTTTCAATAACCATAAAAGAATTGTCTTTCCATCCTTCAATAAGGTCAAAGTCAGGAAAAGGAAGATCGTCAATTTCTGGAAGTTCTTCTGAAACGGGGTTGTAAACTATTCCTGCCTGACCGTTCCAGCATAGATTAGGAATATCTTTGACAGGCCTCTTCCCTTCTAAACTCTCAAGGAGCTTTATAAAAGGTTCTTCTCCTTCAAACCTTACGACAAAATCTGAAACTTCCATGCCTTCTTCCGGCTTGAAAGTAACATGAGGCCCTCCCATTACTATGGGAGCCGAAGTTTCCTCTCTGGCAATCAAAGCTAATTGTCTTGCTTTAGGGAAAGTCGCAGAGAGAGAAGAAATAGCTATTAAATCAGCTTCTCTTGCTCTTTTTCTAAAATCTTCTTCTTTAATATCTTTAACTTCTTCCATCAAACAGGCAACCTCGTGGCCTAAATCTCTGGCCATGGTCAAGAGCTCTAAAAGACCTATGCTTGGAATTTTCAAAGCGGAGAAATAATGGGGCTTTGGCAAAGCGGGCACTACTCCGAGTATCTTCATTTTTCTTCTCCTTTTTATGTTGTCAAAGAAACTTCTTTATTCTATCAAAGAAAAAATAAATTACAACTTTTTAATTATATCCCTTATCTCAGCCGCTCTTTCAAAGTCCAGATTTTGAGCCGCCTTTTTCATTTCTTTTTCTAAAAGCTTTTTATCTTTTATCTTTCCAAACTCTGTTTTGGCTTCTTCGGGCTTTTCAAAAAGCCAGCCCCTTATTTCTTTTTTGACGGCTTCAGGCCTTATATTATGTTTCTTATTGTATTCTTCCTGTATCTTTCTTCTTCTGTCTATTTCTTCTATTGCCTTTTTCATTGATTTTGTGATTTTATCGGCATAAAGGATGATATGGCCTTCAGGGTGTCTTGCCGCTCTTCCCATAATCTGAATAAGGGTGGTTTTGTCTCTCAAGAAACCCTCTTTGTCAGCGTCCAGAATAGCTATTAAAGAGACCTCGGGAAGATCAAGCCCTTCTCTTAATAAGTTTATTCCCACCAGAACGTCAAACTTTCCTTTTCTTAAGCCCTTTAGAATACCCGGCCTTTCCAGGGTTTTAACTTCTGAGTGAAGCCACTGGGTTTTGATTTTTTCTTCTGAAAGATAGTCAGAAACAGCTTCAGCCAGTCTTTTAGTTAAAGTCAAAACCAAAACCCTTTGTTTCTTGGCTGTTCTTTTTCTAATCTCTTTTATTAAATCCTTTATCTGGTCTTTGGTCGGCTTTATCTCTATAGAGGGCTCTAAAAGCCCTGTGGGTCTGACTACCTGCTCTATAATTTCCCCTTTGGATTTTTCGTATTCAGAAGGCGTAGCTGAAACATAGATTGTCTGTTTTGCCCTTTCTTCAAACTCTTTGAAAGTTAAAGGCCTGTTGTCTAAAGCTGAAGGAAGGCGGAAACCGTTTTCTATCAGGGTTTCTTTTCTCATTCTGTCCTGGACGGACATAGCTCTTATCTGGGGAAGAGTCATATGAGACTCGTCCACAAAAACAATATTGCCTTCAGGAGAAAAATGGTTGAAGTAGTCCAGGAGGGTAAAGGGGGCCTGGTTGGGTTTTCTGAACTCCAGCTGCCTGGAGTAGTTTTCTATGCCCTGGCACCAGCCCGATTCTTTTAACATCTCCAAATCGTAATTGGTTCTCTGTTCCAACCTTTGAGCTTCCAGGAGCTTATTTTCTTTTTTAAGATCTTTCAGTCTTTTCTGGAGCTCTGAGCTGATATTCTCTACAGCTATATCCAGTTTGTTTTCCGGAGCTACCCAGAACTGGGCAGGGAAGATCTGATACTCTTTTATTTCTTTTTTAGAAAGAGAAAGCTTTTCTATTTTATCTCCTAAAAACTCTATCCTCAGTATTTCTTCTCCGGTGACAATATATATTTCAATAATGCCTCCTCTCACCCTGAACTTTCCGGGGGCAAATTCAATATCGTTTCTCTGATACTGGAGAGAGGTTAGTCTTTTAATCAAATCCTTTCTCTTTATCCCCCGGCCTTTTTGGAGATTCAGAGATACTTTCTCATAGTTAAAGGGAGACCCTATGTTATAAATACAGGAGACAGAAGCTGTGACAATAACGTCGTCTCTTGTCAAAATATCCTGGACTGCGGCGTGCCTCAGCTTGTCTATTCCCTCGTTTACTTTGGCGTCTTTTTCAATATATGTTTCTGTCTGGGGAATGTAGGCCTCCGGCTGGTAGTAGTCATAGTATGATACAAAGTAATGGACTCTGTTGTTCGGGAAAAACTCCTTGAATTCCTGAAATAATTGAGCTACCAAAGTTTTGTTATGCGAAATAATTAGAGCCGGCTTTTTTACTTTGTCTATTGTCTGAGCCATGGTGTATGTCTTACCAGATCCCGCCACCCCTAAAAGCACAGAGTCGCCAGCTCCTCCCTCTATATTCTTAACCAGTTTTTCAATTGCTTGGGGCTGGTCTCCTTTAGGTTTTAAATTAGTTTTTAAATCCATTTTTGGTATAATAAAGAAATGATATCTTATCTTGAAGGAAAAATCTTTTTGAAGAAGGAAAAATGCATTGTCTTAAATGTCAACGGCGTAGGATACAAGGTCTTTTTATCTCGAAAGACCCTTTCTAAGATACCAGAAAAAGGAGAAGAGCTCAAGCTCTTTACTTTTTTAAGCGTTAGAGAAAACAGCTGGGAGCTTTACGGCTTTTTAGAGGAAAAAGAACTTAAACTTTTTGAAATGGTGGAAGCTATCAGGGGAGTAGGGCCGAAAGCCGCTCTGGAAATATCCTCTCTGGGGCCTCTGGAGAAGATAAAAGAAAGGATTGAGGTCCAGGATTCCAGCTTGTTTGAAGGAATCTCCGGCATCGGCAAGAAGAAAGCTATGACCATTGTTTTAGAGCTTTCCGGAAAGATCAAAGACCTCAGCCCTAAAAAGAAAGGGGAAGATGAAGCAGAGCAGGCCCTGGTCAATCTGGGCTTTTCAAGGCAGAAAGCGAAAGAAGCTTTAAAAGGTATCCCTAGAGACCGGGATTCGGAAAAAAGAGTCAAAGAGGCCCTTAAGGTTCTGGGGAAATAGTTGACACCCCCCTCTCTTTATTATAACGTGGAATATGGCCAGGAT
>CAZYOI010000010.1:0-13159 GCA_964648705.1 uncultured Candidatus Saccharibacteria bacterium
AATATGGAAAGTATAATTTTGGCAAATCCATGGATTATTTTATTGATTGGCCTTTGGACTTTGCCCTGGAAAGGAGTGGCTTTGTGGAAAGCGGCTGAAAATCGCCATAAAATATGGTTCATAGTTATTTTAATACTTAATACTTTTGCCATTCTGGAAATAATATACATTTTCTACTTTTCTAAAAGAAAGAACCTATGAAAGAAGCTACTCTTTGTTTTTTAGTGAAAGAGAAAGACGTTCTTTTGGCCATGAAAAAGAGGGGTTTTGGAGTAGGAAAGTGGAACGGAGTAGGGGGCAAGCTGGACGAGAGAGATTCCAGCATTGAAGAGGCTGTTTTAAGAGAAACAAAAGAAGAGATAGGAGTTAAAATAAAAGATATGGAGAAGGTGGCTTTATTAAAGTTTACTTTTCCCTATAATAAAGATTGGGATCAGAATGTTCATGTCTTTTTGGCCAGAGACTGGGAAGGGGATCCTCGAGAGTCGGAGGAAATGGCTCCTAAATGGTTTAAAGAGGATCAGCTTCCTTTTGATAAAATGTGGGATGACGATAGCTATTGGGTTTCAAGAGCCTTAAAGGGAGAAAAGCTTAAAGCCGAGTTCGTCTTTAAAGAAGGGGAAAAAATAGATAAATACAATATTAAAAAGGTAAAGAAAATATGAATATCTACGACTTAATTGAAAAAAGAAGAAGTATAAGAAAATTCAGAGATGAAGAAGTCCCAGAGGAAAAGCTGAAGAGGATTCTGGATGCCGGCAGAATGGCTCCTTCTGCCCATAACGCTCAGGACTACAAGTTTGTAGTTGTAAAAGACAAGGCAAAGAGAGAAGCTATTAAGGAAGCTGCAGCAAGCCAGGAGTTTATAGCGGAAGCTCCCGTAATAATAGTTCCTGTCTCTACCAATACAGACCATATTATGGGCTGCGAAGTTCCGGCTTATGCTGTAGATATAGCTATTGCTGTAGATCATATGACCCTGGCTGCTGTTGAGGAGGATTTGGGAACCTGCTGGGTGGGGGCTTTTGACCAAGAGAAAGTCAAGAAGATCCTTAATATTCCAGAGAAGTATAAAGCTGTCGTTCTTCTTCCTTTGGGGTTTCCCTACGAAAGACCGAGCGTTAAATCAAGAAAAAATATGCTGGAAATAGTCCGTTACGAGGAGTTTTCAGAATAATTATGTTTGACAATCTAAAAAAAATGAAAGAATTAAAGGACTCTTTGGCCGAAGAGAGTTTTGAAGCAGAGAAGAGAGGGGCGAAAGTGGTTCTGAACGGCAATATGGAAATAGAGGATATTTCTCTTAATCCTGAACTGTCTAAAGAGGATCAGGAAGAGGCTGTGAAAGAGTGTTTTAACGAAGTTCTGAAGAAAGCGCAGTCTGCTGTGGCCCGGAAGTTTCAGGGGATAATCTAAGAAATACACGAAAGGTGGTTCGCGAGATAGTTTTTTATTGTTTGGGATTTGGTTATATTTTTTGTATAATAATAATATTAACAGTAAGATAAAATAGCGTTGTGGAAATTAAGAACAAAAATCAGAGAACTGACAAACTGGAGGTAAACAAATTATATCAGGGCGATTTTTTTGAGTTGATTAAAAAGATAGACGATGAGTCGGTAGATTTGATAATATGTGATGGGCCCTATGGAGTTACCAATCATGAATGGGACAAGATAGAAAACATACAGCAATTTAATTTAAATTTAATAAAATTATTCTCAAGAGTATTAAGAGAAGGAGGGGCACTATATCTATTTGGCAAACCTTGTTGTATTGATTTTATAGATTATAGTTCTTACTTAAACCTAAATTCTAAGATTATTTGGTATCAACCAAGTAGATTAGCCCAAGGAAGGATTCGCTATACAAACAATTACGATATAATCGCTTATTTTACAAAGGGCAAACCGAAAACATTTAATTTAGAAGATATTCGTGTTCCACAGTTAGTAGAGTTAGAACAAAGAAGAAGATGTGAGAGCGTTCCATCGGTTGTAAATGGTAAATTTAGTAAGACAAGATTTAATGGCAACGGAAAAAACCCAGGCGATGTTTGGGGAGATATAAAGCAGCTTACTTATAAATCTAAGGAACTTTTACGACGGGACCTTCTAAACACCATTCAGAAACCCGCTAAGTTAATTGAGAGAATTGTAAAAGCAAGTTCAAAAGAAGGAGATCTGGTCCTTGATCCTTTTGCGGGGGTAGGGACGACATTTGTGGTTTGTAAGAAACTTAAGCGGAACTTTATTGGTTTTGAGATTAACCAGGACCTTGTTAATATTTCTAATGAGAGATTAAAAAAGTTGGAATTGCAACATAAGTTATTTTAATAACATGGCACAAAAATTTATCTCTAAAATTATAAAGCTTGTAACTGAAGCACAAAAATTAGCATTAAAAATTGGTATTCCGAATATTTTACAGCCGGGGCTAGTGAAAGAAATGATAATCTCAGAAATACTTTCACATAAACTAATTACTTCAAAAAGAGATGCTGATGCTTGTGACAAAAATAATCCAGCAATTAAATACGAATATCTTACTTGTTACGAAGGGGGGACTGGACAATTAGATAGAATGTTTAAAAAACCACCAAAAAAAAGAGCCGAATCCTTATATCGTATTGCACGCAATAAAAAAATCTATCTGGCAGTTTTCTATAAGAAAAACCCATTAAGAGTAAAATTTATTTATGAAATTGAACCAAAAGTTTTATTAAAAGATACAAAAAAACAATTAGATAAGAGTAGTAATATAATATCTCATGTTGGTTTTTCTGAGGATTGGGCAAAGCAAAATGGTAGGGTTGTCTATCAAGATAGATAGCTACGCGGAGGTAAATTTGATATTCTAAAACTAGATAGGATAGATATTTGAGTAGTACGATTTCCTTTCCAGAAAAAGAGCTAAGCCGGGTTTCCTCGGATTTTTTTAATTATAAATAAAAAAACTTGACACAGAATAATTATGGGTGTATATTCATAATAAGAGATAGAAAGGTCTTAATTTAAAATTAACTTGTATATAATTATGCCATTTGGTAATTCAACAGGACCCGCTGGACAAGGCCCAAGAACAGGAAGAGGATTAGGCTACTGCTCAGGTTATTCTTCCCCCGGTTATACAAAGCCTGGTTTTGGAAGAGGTTTTTTCGGAAGGGGAGGCGGAAGAGGCTGGAGAAACTGGTATTACGCTACAGGTCTGCCCGGCTGGCAGAGAGCCGGAATGAGTTATGCCCTCCAGCAGGAAAAAGAGATGCTGAAACGGGAGAAGGATATGGCTTCTGAAGAAATTAAGGTTTTAGAGCAGCAGATAAAAGATATTGAAAAGAGGATAAAAGATCTTAAAGGTTAGCAGCTTTCTCGATAGAAAGTTTAATGATAGAATAGAATATTATGGGTTTTCAAAAAGAATCTTTTTCTAGGAGGGGTTTTGGACTAGGTCCTTCCGGGAAGTGTATTTGTCCTAAATGCGGCAAAGAGGCTTCCCATAAAAGAGGGATCCCCTGTTATGAAAAGGAGTGCCCTTCCTGCGGTTCTAAAATGACTAGAAAAAGAGAATGAAAATTTGTATTTCAAGTTCAGGCAATAACTTAGAAGCTGCTGTAGATCCCCGTTTTGGGAGATGCCTTTATTTTATCTTCCTTGACGATAAAAATCCTGACGATTTTAAGGCTGTTCAGAATGCGGGTGTAAGAGCTATGAGAGGGGCTGGAATTCAGGCGGCCCAGACTGTTGTAAACGAGAAGGCAGAATCTGTGATTACCGGGAATGTCGGCCCCAATGCTTTTGGCGCCTTGAATTCTTCCGGTATTAGGATATTCCAGGCTCCCTCCGGCATAAAAGCAAAACAGGCGTTGGAGGAATTTAAAAACAATAATCTTCAAGAGCTTGCCCAGCCATTCGGCGGATTCGGTTCTGGGGGGCGGGGAAGAGGTTTTAGCAGAGGAAGAAGATGAGCAGAGATGTTCTTAAAAAGGGGCAGAAAGCCGTTAATATAGCGGCTTTAACAACTATTTTGTTCGCTGCAGCCAAAGCTGTAGTCGGTTTTTTTTCTGGCAGCGTTGTTTTGCTTGCTGACGCTGTTCACAGCGCCGCAGATTCTTTTTCCACTTTTGCCGCTTTTTTAGGCCTGAAAATAGCCCAGAAAGAACCTACTGAGAAATTCTCTTACGGCTTTTATAAAGTGGAGAACATAACGGCTTTGATAATCTCAGGTTTGATCTTTTTTGCCGGCGGAACCATTGTCAAGGAAAGCGTAGATAAGATATTTACAGAGTATGACCTGAAGATTCCCTTGATAGCTGTAGCTGTAGCTGTTTTGGACGCCTTTGTTCTCTTTCTGGTGGGGAGCTACGAAGTGAAAGCGGGAAAAGAGATAAACTCTCAGAGCCTGGTGGCTGACGGAAAAGAGTCCAGGCTTCATGTCCTTTCTTCCTCTGTTGTTGTGGTCGGGTTGGTTTCAAGCTGGCTTAAATTTCCTTATCTAGAGGGAATCGCCGGAATTATCATTTCTCTGTTCATCTTTCAGGCGGGTTTTGAATCCGCCAAAGATTCCGTTCTGGCTTTGTTGGATGTTTCTCCTGACAAAGAAGTTGAAGAGAGGATTAAAAAGATATTAAGGGGGATTTCCGGCTTAAGGGGTTTTGACAATTTGAAGCTGAGAAAATCAGGCCCGTTTATCTTCGGCGAGGTGGAAGCTAAAATAGGCAAAAAAGTTAATGTTAAAAAAGCTTCTGAAGTTTCAGACAGCATAGAAAAAGCTGTAAAAGACAAGGTCAAGACAGTGGATTCTTTTACAGTTTCAATCACCCCCTATCAGACTAAAAGACAAAAGGTTTGTGTTCCTGTCAGAAAAAGGGACATTGTTTCTCCCTATTTTGGAAGAGCAGAGAGCTTCCTCTTTTTAGAGGTTGAAAAAGGGAAAATAAAGAGATCTTATCTAAAGGAAAACCCTTATAAGGAAAAAGAAGTCAGGGCGGGGCTGAATGCAGCTTTGCTTATTATCAAAGAAAAAGTAAATGTTGTTCTGACCAAAGAAATGGGCCCTATTTCTCTCCATACCCTTAGAGACAATATTATAGATGTCTATATCATAGAAGAGGACAAAGTTGATAAAGCGGCAGACAGTTTTACAAAAGGGAAACTGAAGCCCTTAAAAGAGGCCACAAAAGCCAAGTTTTAATATGAAAAAGATAGCGGTTACAGGAGGAAAAGGAGGTACGGGAAAGTCAACAGTAGCTGTATTAATGGCAGCTGATTTTTTAAAAAAGGGAAAGAAGGTAATTTTGGTAGATTGCGATGTGGAATGCCCGAACGACTATTTATTACTAGGCGGGAATTTGAAAAAGGGGAAAGAGAAGATTTACGGAGAATTTCCGGTTTTGATTAAAGAGAAATGCACTAAATGCGGTCTTTGCGTCAAGACCTGCAGAGAAAACGCTATTTTTCAGTCCCTTGATAAAGAAGGAAAGCCCAATTATCCGGTTTTTATCCGTGACTTGTGCTCGAGATGCGGCGCCTGCTGGACTGTTTGTCCCTTTGGAGCTATTAAGCCCAGAAAAGAAGAAATCGGCAAGATATATCTGAATAAGATAAAAGATCTTTGTCTGGTTACAGGAGAAGCCAGGGCAGGACTGGAGGAAACAGGTCCTGTGGTAGAGGGCGCCAAGAGCTTTGCTGAAAAGCTGGCCGAGAAAGAAAAGGCGGATATTGTTCTTTTTGATACGGCTGCAGGGACCCACTGCCCTGTAATCAATGCTTTGATGGGAGTTGAGCTGGCCTACGCTGTAACAGAAGCCACTCCTATGGGCAAGTATGATTTAAGCTTGATTTTGGATCTTTGCGAAAAGCTTAAGATTCCAGCCAAAGTAATCCTGAATCAGTCTGATTTGGGAGATAAAA
The DNA here is from genome assembly GCA_964648705.1 of uncultured Candidatus Saccharibacteria bacterium. Lineage (GTDB taxonomy): Bacteria > Patescibacteriota > Minisyncoccia > Minisyncoccales > GWA2-38-27 > CAZDXV01. The sequence goes on from CAZYOI010000010.1 coordinate 5,910, forward strand.
GTAATATTAATGAAGTGGTTGATAGATTTGGAATAGGAATCGAAAAGGAGATTCCCTATTCAAAAGAAATAGTCAATGCCTATTCTGAAGGGAGCTTGCTGGATCTTGCTTTGAGATAATAATTTTCCAATATGATTAATGCAAGCAAAAACAGATGCGTTAGGTGCGGTCTTTGAGAAAAGAAATTAAAGGCGGAATGGCGAGAATAAGGACTGCCTGGAAAAAGCTTTGAATGTTTGTCTCCAGGGAACTAGAGGTTAATCAGAGTTTGGTTTTCGCTATTGGGACAGATAATGATAAGATAATAAAACAGGATGATCATATTGGGATGTCAAAATACTTTCAGATATGAGAGAATATCAACGAGATGACAGAAGAGTATGAGAAAAAGGAAAGGTATGTTATAATTTTAAGATAAAAATGAAAAAAGATTATTCAATTTTAATAGGAGGAAAGGCAGGCCAGGGAACCAGGAAAGCGGGATTGGTGATCGCCAAGCTTCTTTCTCAGCTTGGATACAGAATCTTTATCTACGATGATTATCAATCCTTGATTAGGGGAGGCCACAGCTTTTCTAAAATAAGGGCTTCAGAGAGCGAAGTTTTTTCCCATCGCAAGAAGATAGACTTTCTTTTAGCTTTTGATAAAAACACAGTAGAGAAACATCGAGAGGATTTGGATAAAAAGGGACTGATTATCTACAACAGCGATGAGTTCTCTCTTTCAGATAAAAACTCTAAAGGGGTTGCTATGAGAAAGATTGTAGAAGAAGCAGGAGGGCGCCTCATAATGGAAAATGTTGTTCTTGTTTCCTCTTTTGCGAAAATGATTGGTATTGAATGGGGGATTTTAGAGGGGGTTTTTAGGAAGGAGTTTAAAAAATATCAAGATCTTAATTTAAAGATAGCGGAAGTATCTTTTAAGAAGACAGAGAAGATTGCTGAGTTTGAGAAAATAAATCAAAAGAAAAAAACTCTTCTTACGGGCAATGAAGCTCTTTCTTTGGGGGCTCTTAAGGCCGGTTTGGATCTTTACCTTGCTTATCCCATGACCCCTGCCAGCGGCATTCTTCATTATCTAGCTGCGTATAAAAAAGAGTTTGGAATAGGTGTTTACTATTTGGAGAATGAAGTAGGAATTGCAAATGCTGCTTTGGGATCAGCTTACAGCGGAGCTAGGACAATGGTAGGAACCTCCGGAGGAGGGTTTGCTTTAATGACAGAAGCTTTAAGCTTGGCTGCCCAAAGCGAGAATCCTCTGGTTTTTGTCGAGAGCCAGAGAATGTCTCCGGCTACGGGTGTTCCTACTTATACAGGCCAGGGCGATTTACTTTTTTCTCTTACAGCCGGTCACGGCGATATTTTAAGATTTGTTATAGCTCCGGGAGATGCCGACGAAGCTTGTTTATGGGCAGGGAAGATATTGAATCTTTCTTGGAAGTACCAAACTCCTTCAATACTTTTGATAGATAAAGAAATATCAGAAAGCACCTTCAGTTTTGATGAGAATATTTTGAATAAGATAAAGAAGGAAAAGCCGGTTCTTTGGGACAAAAAGGGAGAGTATCTTAGGTATAAAGACACAAGAAACGGAGTTTCGCCTCTTGCTTTTCCGGGGGAGGATAATGCGGTCTCCAAATCAAGCAGCTATGAGCACGATGAGTTTGGAGTTGCAGTGGAAGACAAAGAAAGCGTTGAAAAAATGCAGAATAAGAGATTGAGGAAGTTTAGAGAAATGAGAAAAGAAGTGGAGAAGATGAAAGCTGTTAATGTTTATGGAAAAAAGAGCAGCAATAAAGCAATTATATCCTGGGGGTCTACAAAAGGTCCTGCCAAGGAGGCAGCTGAAAAACTGGGGATAAAGATGATACAGCCTGTTGTTTTAGAGCCTTTTCCCGAGAAAGAAATGAGGAAAGCTTTAAGAGGGGTAAAGAAGATTGCTTTAGCGGAGACAAACGGTTTTGGCCAGCTGGGGAAGGTTTTAAACTGTTATGGAATAAGGACTGACAAGAAAGTTTTAAAATATGACGCCAGACCCTTTTTGCCGGAGGAAATAGAGAAAAAGTTATCTAAATTTTAATATGAAGGAAAAAGACCTAAAACTTGATACATATGCTAAAAATACCTGGTGTCCTGGCTGCGCAAACTTCGCTATTTTGGCTGCCTTAAAGAATGCAGTTTCTTCCTTGGTAGAAAAGGGAACGAGGAAAAAAGACATTGTCCTGGTGAGCGGTATTGGCTGCAGCTCCAAGATTATTGATTATTTGAATCTGAACAGTTTTTCTTCTCTCCATGGCCGTCCTATTGTTTCAGCCGAGGGAATAAAAATGGGCAACCCCGATCTTAAAGTGATAGTATGCGCCGGCGACGGCGGAATTTACAATGAGGGGATCTCTCATTTAGTTCACGCTGCCAAAAGGAACAGCGATATTACTGTTTTGGTTCATAACAACAGGATTTTTGCCTTGACTACGGGCCAGTTTACAGCTACTTCTCCTTTGCACTTTAAGGGAAAGTCTACCCCGGAAGGAAGCATAGAAAAACCTATTAATCCTTTGAAAATAGTTCTTGCTTCAAACGGCACCTTTGTATCAAGAGGTTATTCTTTGAGAGGCAAACATTTAGAAGGTTTGATTGTTAAAGCGGCAGAGCACGAAGGATTCTCTTTTATTGATGTTCTTCAGCCCTGCATTTCCTTTTTTAATAATATTGCTTTTTATAATGAAAAGGTTTATCAGGTAGAGGAGAGGGATTTGGATTCTCAAAAAGAAGCTTTAAAGAAGATAGAGGAATGGGATTATAATAAGAAAGAAGGAAAGATTCCTATAGGATTGTTTTATAAAGTTCAGGAACCTGCCTGCTGGAGAAAGAGTTTTTCTCAAAAAAGAAAAGAGGTCGATTTTAAAAAGTTTTTAAGAGATAATCATTAAGTGCCTTATAAAGTAAACAAAGAAAAATGTTTAGGTGTTAAAAACCGCGGTATCTGCATGCAGAATTGTTCCGGAGCGACAAAAGAAAGAAGCGATGGGAAAGCAGAAGTCGTAGATCAGAAGAAATTAGAACAATGCGGAGGAGAAAGCGTTTGTCCTATGGGAGCTATAGAGGAGACAAGCGGTGATTCTGATCCGGAGCAAAATTAAACACAGCAGGAGAAGAAATTGAAATGTTAGAATTAACTGATCAGGATTTTGAAAAAGAAGTTATAGAAACAGGCGGACTCTTTCTGGTTGATTTTTGGAGTCCCGGTTGCCCTCCATGCGAGATGATAGCTCCTGTTATTGAAGAGATTGGAGAAGAGTTTGAAGAAAGAGTAAAGGTTGGGAAGGTAAATATTAGAGAAAATCCTCGGTTAGCCGAGAAGTATAAGATTATGGGGGTGCCTACCTTAATTATTTTTAAAGAAGGACAAGTAAAAGAAAGAGCAACCGGTCTTCGTCCTAAAGGGGTTGTGGTAGACAAGCTTAAATCCTTATTATAAAAGTAAATAATTAAGTTCTATGGCTATTATACTTGGTTTAGAAAAAGATCAGGCAGAACAGGAAGCTAAAGGAGTTTACGATAAGTTTGAAAAAGATACAGGCAAGGTTCCAGAATGGGTCAAGGTAATGGCTCATAATCCCAAGGTGGTAAAGGAGTTTACAGAGCTTTTCAGCGTTATAATGAAGGAAGGATATATAGAGCCTCTCCTGAGATGGAAAATCGCCTATACTGTTTCCCAGGCTTTAAAATGCCGCTTTTGCGTTGATGTTACAGGGAAGATGCTTGAAAGTCTTGGAGCTGATAAAGAGATTGTGAGAAAAGCAGAGGGGCTTGAAGAAAAAGAGAGGGAGGTTTTGGAGCTTGTTAAGAAAGTTACGGAGACAGCTCAGTGTGATACAGGGCTTTTTAAAAAGCTGAAGGATAAGTTTTCCGAAGCGGAACTAGTGGAGATAGTGTCTATTATAGGTTTGTTTAACTACATTAATAGGTTTAACAATGCTTTTTGCATTCTTCCGGAATAAGATGTTCAAGAAAATTCCTTTCTTTTTTTTAACTTTTATCCTTTTTTTGGGCGTCTTTGGTTTTGTCTCTGCCCAGGAAAAGGTAGGGGTTAATTTCTTTTACAGCAAGACCTGTCCTCATTGCGCAAAAGAAAAGACTTTTCTAGAGAACGAAATAGTAGAAAAATATCCGGAAGTTGAGCTTAATAAATTCCTAGTTTCAGAGAATATTGATCTGCTGAAGGATTTTTACGAAGATTATAATGTTCCTGAGGAAAAGTACGGACTGGTTCCTATAACTTTCATTAATAGAAGTTATTTCTTGGGTTTTGATGAGGAGACAAGAAAAGAAATAGAGGATTGCATCTTAAATGAGATAGAGGAATACCCTCATCCTTCTTCTGAAAAGGAAGATAGGATTTCTATTCCCTTTTTAGGCAAGATTGAGGCGGGCAACTATTCTCTTCCCGCCCTTTCTGTGATTTTGGGCTTTTTCGACGGCTTTAATGTTTGTTCTCTGGGAGCTCTTGTTCTTATCTTAGGATTGGTTTTAGCTCTGCGGGAAAGAAAGAAAATATTTCTCTACGGAGGAGTTTTTATAGGAACTACGGCTCTGATCTACGGTTTCTTGATAGTTGTTTGGCATCAGATTTTCTCTGTTCTTGCTTCCTATTTAAGAGGAATGGAGATATTAATAGGTGTTTTGGGAATATGCGGAGGGGTTTATTTCTTGAGAGAGTTTATAAGGTTCAGAAAATATGGTCCTGCCTGCCAGACACGGGGAAAGGTTTCAGAGCTTACCCTTAAGATAAAGAAGATCCTTCAGGAATCAGAAAGCATAATTTTAATAATAGCCAGCTTGCTTTTGTTCGCTGCCATAATAACTGTTGTAGAGTTCCCTTGTTCTGCCGCTATCCCGGTTTTCTTTGCTTCTGTTTTAGCCGAGGCTCAGCTTCCTGTCTCTTTATATCTTCTCTATATTGCTATTTTTGTTCTCTTCTATATGATAGACGAGATTATAGTTTTCCTTATAGCTTTCTTTACTATGAAAATAAGGATTGCTTCTCCTAGATTTACTGTTTGGATTACTTTATTGGAAGCTATTATCCTTTTTGGGTTTGGTTTTTATTATCTTTTTGGACTTTAGTGTCTTTGCGATGGCGAAAAAATTAATCTTTTTACGATAATTATTATGAAAAAAGATTCAAAAATTTATTTTATTATTCTTCTCTTGGCAGCAATATCACTGGCTGTAGTAGGAGTTTTATTCTTCTTTAGTCGTGAGAAACCAGAGATAAAACCCGAGAGGAATTTTACAATAATAGTAGTACCTGATACTCAGAAATATCTTTTAGACGGGAAGTATTCTGAAATTTTCGAAGCTCAGGTTGAATGGATTGCGGAGAATAAAGATTTAATGAATATAAAGTTTGTGATTCACGAGGGAGATATTGTGGAGAATTGGGACGATAGAAAAGAATGGGAAGAAGCGAAAACTATTATGGAAATTTTAGAAAAAAATAAGATTCCTTTCAGTGTTATTCCGGGAAACCACGACCACGAAGATAATGATACTAACGGCTCCTCTGTTTTTTATAATGAATATTTTTCAGTTTCCAGTTTTTCAGAAAAGGATTGGTGGGGCGGTAATTATAATCAAAATGATAACAACTACCAGTTGCTTAAAATTCAGGGAATTGACTTTATCTTTCTAGGTTTGGACTGGTGTCCCTCTGATGACGAAATTGAATGGGCTGATAGTATTTTGAAAAGCTATCCTCAAAGAAAAGCTATTCTTACCACCCACGGCTACTTGGATGATGCTACCGCTACAAGAAAAGGGATTCACGGATGTAATGACACCAACTATATTTGGAATGATCTTGTTAAAAAACATAAAAACCTTCAAATTGTTTTGTCCGGCCACGAGCATGATGACGACGGAGAGGCCTTTAGGACGGATATTAATTTATCAGGCAAGCGGGTTTATCAGATGATGGCTGATTATCAAGGAGAACCTGCTGGAGGGAATGGCTGGTTGAGAATTTTAGAATTTTCTCCTTCGGAAGACAAAATTTATGTAAAAACGTATTCTCCTCATTCAAGTAGATATGAGAAAGACAAAAACAGCCAGTTTATTTTAGATTATGAGTTTTAACAAAGAACAAGGGCTTAAAAAAATTAAAGAGGAAGTTATAAATTGTAGAAAATGTCCTCTTTGGAGAGAGAGGAAAAAAAACAACTATTATCCGGTTATCGGAGAGGGCAATCATCAAGCCGATATAATGTTTATAGGTGAGGCACCAGGTTCTAATGAAGTTCGGGAAGGACGTCCTTTTTGTGGCAGGGCTGGTGGTATTTTAGACGAGCTTTTAGAGTCAGTAGGTATAGAAAGAAAGGATGTTTATATCACTAACATATTGAAAGACAGACCTCCAAATAACCGGGACCCTCAAACAGAAGAAATTGAAGCCTGCGTTCCTTATCTTGAAAAACAAATTGAAGTTATATCTCCTCAAATAATTTGTACTTTGGGTAATTTTGCCACCAGATATATTTTTAAAAAGTACGGTTTGAAAGACAAGCTTCAAGGAATAAGCAAGATTCACGGGCAGGTTTTTTCTTTAATTTCTGAGAAGCAGGATTCTCTTTTTAATAAAAGACCTGAAAGGAAAGTTGAGAAGATCGTAGCTTTCTATCATCCCGCTGTAGCTACCTATAATATTAATATGAAGAGCGTTTTAAAAGAGGATTTTAGAATTTTAGAAAAGTTTAAATGAGTTTAGAAGAGTATAAGAGAAAAAGAAAGTTTGAAAAAAGTCCAGAGCCCAAAGGGAAAGTTTCAAAAACTTCTAAAAAAAGATTTGTGGTTCAAGAGCACTGGGCAAGCCGCCATCATTTTGATTTGAGGCTGGAGATGGAAGGGGTTTTGAAATCTTGGGCGGTTCCGAAAGGACTGCCAGAGAAAAAAGGAGCAAAGAGATTAGCTATTTTCACGGAGGATCATCCCGTTAGTTATTATTCTTTTGAGGGAGTGATTCCCGAAGGTCAATATGGGGCGGGGAAGGTTAAAATTTTTGATAAAGGAAAATACAAGTTAAAAGAGAAAAAAGAAGATAGAGTTGTTTTTAGTTTAGAGGGTAAAAAGTTAAGAGGGGATTACGTTCTTTTGAAGATGAAGGGTCAGAAAAATCATTGGCTCTTATTTAAAAGATAAAGACTTTCTGTTTTTTTTCGATTATGGTATAACCATTTAATATGGGTAATAATT
>CAZYOI010000010.1:13259-15043 GCA_964648705.1 uncultured Candidatus Saccharibacteria bacterium
GCTTCGGATCTGATTCCCGAAATTAAACATAAAGAAAACTTTAAGAAATCTCTGATTCATTTTTCTGTATTTCTATTGGGAATTATTTTAATGCTTTTAATTAAATTCTTATAGATTATGAAAAAGATAGCAATTTCTTCAGGAAAAGGAGGAGTAGGAAAGTCAATGCTTTCCTCTTCTTTGTCTATTCTTTTTTCTAAAAAAGAGGATATTACTTCTATAGACTGCGATGTTGACGCTCCTAATTTGGCTGTCTGGCTGGGAGAGCCTGAGAATTGGCAGAAAATAGAGAAGATAAGCGTTTCAGAAAAGCCAGTTATAGATAACAGCAAGATAGAAGAAAAAAAAGCAAAAGAGTGCGCTGAAAAATGCAGATTTAAGGCTTTAGAAGTCAAAGAGGGCGAGTTGAAATTAAACCCTTTTTTGTGCGAGGGATGCGGGGCCTGCGAGTTCTTTTGCCCTAAAAGAGCTGTTAAAATGAAATCCATAAAGAACGGAGAGATAAGGTTTAAAAAGACAAGACACACCTTTCCTCTTTTCTCCGGTCATCTTTATCCCGGAGAGACTGGCTCTGGCAAAATAGTTTCTGAAATTAAAGGAAGAGCGGATAAGGCTTCAAAAGGAAAGGATTTTATCTTGATTGATTCTGCTCCCGGAACTGGATGCCCTGTCATAGCTTCTTTACAGGATGTAGATTTAGTTCTTTTGGTTACAGAACCTACTCCTTCGGCTTTTTCTGACTTGAAAAGAGTTTTGGAAGTAGTTGATCATTTTAATCTTCCCTGGCTGGGAGTTATTAATAAATGGGATATTAACAGAGATTTAAGCGGCAAAATAGAAGATTGGTTCGGAAAGAGATTTATCGGTAAAATATCTTATGACAAAGAGATATTTAAAGCTGTTTCTCGTTTAATCCCTGTTATGGAGACGGACTTGAAAGCTAAAGAGGAAATTAAAAAAATATATGATAATTTAAGAAAATGGTTAGACCGTTAAAGAAAAGAAAAATATACTTTGACCCCAAAGCGGTTTACTTCAAGCCAAGAGCTGTGCCTCTTACAGAGTTAAAAGAGATAGATTTAGCAAAAGATGAGCTTGAAGCTTTAAGATTGTGCGATTACAAAAAGATAGGCCAGGTTAAGGCCTCAAAGAAAATGGGAATTTCTCAAAGCACCCTTCAGAGGATTTTGTGCTCGGCAAGAAAAAAGGTTTCAGAGGCCCTGGTTAAGGGAAAAGCCATAAAGATAGAGAAAAACTTGACAGAAAAATAATAAATGATAAGCTTTATCTAGCTTTTTGAAAGGGTAATAGTTGAAGGAGGGAGAAAATGCCAAGATATACGGGTGGAGACGTGACTTTTTCTCTGGAAGAGCTTATGAAGCTTTTGAGAAAAGGGAGATGCGGCGAGCTTCAGCTTTTGAGGAGGTTTTTCGGGCTTGTTTTGATTCTGACCTATCAGGATGTTGATTCTGACATTAGAGCCGATCAAATCAAAAGAGTAGGCGATCTTTGCGGCGTAGACCTCAAAGATACAATTTTCAAAGGCCTCCAGGGCGATATTTTAGCTTTCGGTTCTGACGGAAGTTTTCATTTCTCCAGTCAGGAAGTCGCTCTTCAGGTAGAGAAGTTTATGAAGATATGGGTTGAGGAACTGGCTGAACGTCTAAGGATCAATTCTCAGTGATCCTCAGAGGCATATTCTTTAAGGATATGCCTTTTTTTGTAAGGTAGTATTTTCTAATCAACATATGAGCCCGAAATGAAGGCAGTGAAAGTCATCAATT
>CAZYOI010000011.1:0-15005 GCA_964648705.1 uncultured Candidatus Saccharibacteria bacterium
CGTCAGAAACGATAGCGTCAGCTCTCCCTCTTACCAGTTCCTGGGGAGGAATATCTACCTCGGAGGCGACAACATGAATATCGCGGGTGCTTAAAAGGGGCTTCATTATTAGCTGGTGGATGTGGTCTCCATGGTCAAACAATCTCAAGATATTGGCTTCCAGTTCTTTCTTTGGAGCGTTTTTAAACTTAAAGAAAACCTGACGGGGGCATTTCCCCGCCTGAGAAACATAAAAGCTGGTCTGAGTCCTGCTTTTTTCTTTGTCTAAATAGAATTTATCTATAATTTCCTTAAGCATTATTTCAGTTTAACCTGAAAAGGTCTTTTATGCAAATAAAAAGCTCCGGGACCGCCGGAAACTATAATATGTCTGGTTTCAAACATCAAAAAAGCGAGGGCTATAGAAAGTAAAAGACCGATATTACTCTTCTAATTTAATTCCAACTTTCTTAGCTATCTGATTAACCCATTTTTCTAGTTTATCGACTTTATGACTTAACATTCTCCTGGAAATAGGTATCTGCTTTGCCAGCATAAGCATCTACGCTGTTCATCAGCTTATTGATGTCCTCTTTATCCGCCTTATTTCTATTCAGTTCATCTGTTTTCTCGTCTATATCAATAAGCTTACCGTCTATTTTGGTAAATCTTTCATCTTATCTATAACAATGTCAAACAAAAAACGGAAAATAACTTCTCCCCAAAAGAGACAGGTTTACCTTTTCTTCCATTGAGGAGCTCTGCGGGCCCTCTTTAATCCAAACTTCTTTCTTTCCCTCATCCTGGCATCTCTGGTCAAAAACCCTCCTTTCTTCAGCTTTTTTCTGAGCTCAGGATCGAATTCAACCAGAGCTCTGGAGATGCCGAGCTTTATAGCTTCTGCCTGGGAGTGAACCCCTCCCCCTTTTACTCTAATTGTAAAGCTGAAATCATCCGTTGCTTTCAACTTCCTCAAGGGAGAAGTGACTATCTGCTGCATTTCAAAAGCAGGGAAGTATTTGTCAAAATCTTTTTCGTTAACGGTTATTTTCCCCTTCTTATCGAAAAGGCGGACTCTGGCCACAGAAGTCTTTCTCCTTCCTATAGCTTCAATGTATTTCTTTTTCTTCTTTTTGGCCTTTGCCATATTATTCTATTTTCAGTCTCTTAATTTGCTCTTTTCTCAGCTTGTTTTTAGGCAACATCCCGAAAACAGCTCTTTTGAGAGCTTCTTCCGGCCCTGCTTTGCTCAGGGGCTTTTCTTTCAATCCCCCGAGATATCCTGAATGGCTGTAATATTTCTTCTGATCCAATTTTTTCCCCGTAAACCTGAGCTTGTCCGCATTTTTAACGACAACAGAATCTCCGACATCCCTATACGGCACAAAGTCAGACTTTCCTTTGCCTCTTAAAAGGCCTGCTATTTCAGCAGCCAGCCTTCCTAAGACTCTGCCCTCTGCGTCAATTGTGTGTTTTTCTCTTTTCATATTAATTCAATAAAAGCCATTTTCGCTCCGTCTGATTTTCTGGGACCCAGCTTCAATATTCTGGTATATCCCCCTGCCCTGTTTTCGTATTTCGGAGCTATTTCTTTGATTATCCTTGAAGCTAAATCTTTTGAAAAATATCTGAGAAGATACCTTCTGGAGTTAAGGCCCGGCTTCTTGGCCCTGGTTATTATTTTCTCTGCCAAAGGCCTTATCTCCTTGGCCTTTGCTTCCGTGGTCTTGATCTTCCTATTAAGAAAAAGAGATCTAAGAAGAGATCTTTTTAAAGCGTTCCTCTGGTCTCTTTTCCTTGAAAGTTTTCTTCCTTTTTTGAGCTTTTTCATTTTAGCTCTAAATCCAGCTTCTTTAAGGTTTTTTTAATCTCTTCTACGGCTTTTTCTCCAAGCCCCTCCATTTCATTAAGGGTTTCCTCTGACTTCCTTAGAAGACCTCCCACCGTCTTAACATTGTTCTCCTGCAGAATATTAATTGTTCTTGTAGAAAGCTTTATTTCCTCTATCCCTTTTTTGGCAATATCTTCCTCTTTCTTTTTTGTCTCTTTTTCAGCCTTTCCAAAAGGTTTTCCCAGAAGAGAAAAGTGATTAACTAAAACCTGGCAGGCTCTTTGGAAGGCTTCCCGGGGAGTGATTATGCCGTCTGTCTCCACTTCCAGTTTTAATCTGTCAAAATCTGTCCTCTCTCCCACCCTCATATTCTCGACATTAAAACTCACTTTTTTGACAGGAGTGAAAAGAGCGTCTACGGGAAGAACGCCTGTTTCCGTCTTTTCTTTCTCCTTCCTCTGTTCTACTGCCTGGTATCCCAAACCTTGCTCAATCTTCAATTCCATCTCAAGAGAGGCCTTTTTGTCCGTCAAAGTGGCTATATGGCAGTCTTTGTTTACCAGCTCCGCCTGGCTGGGAAGATCAAAATCCGATCCCTTTACTTCTTTTTCCCCTTTAACTTTTAAAGTGGCTGTCTGCGCTTCAGGATCGTGAAGCTTAAACCTCATCTGCTTGATATTCATTAAAACGGTGAGGACATCCTCTAAAACGCCGGGAAGCGTGGAAAACTCGTGCTGAGCTCCCTTGATCTTCACTTCGGTTACGGCAGCCCCCCTCAAAGAAGAAAGCAAAACCCTTCTCAAGCTGTTTCCGATAGTAATCCCGTATCCCGGATAAAGGGCTTCTATTTCAAAAACGGCCTTATTGTCTTTCTCTTCTGAAACTTTTGGCTCTTTTGGTAAAAACTCCATAGTTCTTAAAATTAAAGTTATCTTGAATAAAACTCAAAAATAGCTGATATTTCAGCCGGAGGAGAGACTTCCTCTAAAGAGGGCTCCCCGACAACCTCTCCTTCCATTTTAGAAGCTGAAATCTTCAGCCAGGAGGGAGGCGTTTTCTTTTTTAAAATAACGGACAGATTCTTAAAAACATCCCTTTTGCGAGATTTATCCTTTAAACTGATAACATCTCCCTTCTTGATTTGATAAGAAGGAACATCTGTCTTTCTGCCATTGACTAAAAAGTGGCCGTGGCTTACCAGCTGTCTTGCCTGAATTCTTGAAGGAGCAAAACCCATCCTGAAAACAACATTGTCCAAGCGGCTTTCCAGTTTTTTAATAAGGAAAGCTCCGGTATCTTCAATCTGCCCCCTTTTCTCCAGAACCTCCTGGACATAATTTCTAAACTGCTTTTCTCTCAAATGGTACCACCTTTTAAGCTTCTGCTTCTCCTGGAGCTCTTTTGCGTATTCTGAAACATTCCTTCTTCTTCTTTTGCCTTTCTGTCCGGGCGGATAAGATCTTCTAACCAGGGCGCATTTCTGAGAAAAGCATCTGTCTCCCTTTAAAAAGAGTTTTGTCCCTACCCGGCGGCAAATTTTGCATTTATTTTCTGCCATAATTACACCCTTCTTGCCTTTTTAGGACGGCACCCGTTATGAGGAATAGGAGTAACATCTTTTATAGCGGTTATTTCCAAACCCTTGCTGGCCAAGGACCTGATAGCAGAATCCCTGCCAGACCCTATTCCTCTTACAAAAACCTCCACTTTGTCTATACCCATCTTGCCGGCAGAAAAAGATATGGCCTCTGCCACCTTGGAAGCGGCAAAAGGAGTAGCTTTTTTTGTCCCCTTAAACCCTATAGATCCCGCGCTGGACCAAGTCAAAACATTCCCGGAAGGGTCTGTCAGGGTAATAACGGTGTTATTGTAAGAAGAAGATATGTAAATACGGCCTTCCCTCGAAGAAAGCTCTTTTTTCAGTTTTACTTCTTTCTTTACACCGGCTTCAACTTTCTCCCTTTCCTTTAAAAGCTCGTCTTTGCTTTTTTGAACAACTCTTTTCTTTCCCATAATTACTTAGGAGCCGGGGCCGCTTTCCTTCCAGAACCCATAGTCCTTCTCACGTTTCCTCTCACCGTTCTGGTGTTGGTTCTAGTTTTCTGCCCCCTTACAGGCAGACCTTTTTTATGGCGTATGCCCCTCCAGGAATCAATATCTTTTAATCTCTTAATATTTACTGTTTTCTCTCTTCTCAAATCCCCCTCAATTTTGTAGTTTTTCTCAATAACTTCCTTTAGCCTGTTAACCTCTTCTGCCGTCAAGCTAGAGGCCTTTTTCCCGGGATTAACCTTCGCTTTGGCCAAGGCTTTTTTACTTAAAGAACGGCCTATTCCGTAGATATAGGTTAGGGCTATCTCTATATTCTTTTTTTCGGGTATATCGACCCCTGTGATTCTAGGCATAATTATCCCTGTCTTTGTTTATGTTTAGGATTTTTACAGATAACATAAACGCGCCTTTTTCTTCGGACGATTTTACAGTCTTTGCATATTTTTTTTACAGACGTTCTCACTTTCATATTGACACTCTCCACGATTAAAGCCGGGAGTTTTAGAAAATAAATCCTTAATAAAAAATCAATTGCCCCGGTAGACTATTCTTCCTCTTTCCTTGTCATAAGGGCTCATTTCAACTGTAACCCTGTCTCCGGGGAGAACTTTTATCCTGTACATTCTCAGCTTTCCCGCCAAATGGGCCATAATTTCCGTCCCGTCATCCAATTCCACCTTAAAATTGGTACTGGGCAGAGCTTCTTTGACTGTTCCTTTTTTTTGAATAGCTTCTTTGCTTCCCATGTATAGCTAATAGTCTAACAAATAATCTCTTACCGGTCAAGCCTTAAATTTAAATTTATCTCCTCAATGTTTTCCGGCAGGCTTCTTCTCCAAAACGGCCAGGATTTTACTTCTATTTTCTCAATACCCGAAAGACGGCCCAAAAAGAGCTTGGCTTCATTTAAGCTTTGTCCTGCAATCGACTTTTTCACTTTTTCAAGATCAATATCCTTAAAAACAAGGGCTTTAACTGTCAAATTAAGAGAGGCCTCCCCTTTTTCCTCATCAAGGGATTCTAAAGAAAAATCCAGATCCAAGGATTCTTCCAAAACCTTCATTTCTTCAGAAACCATGGATTTTATCAAAAGAACGGCAAAGCTTCTCATATCCTCTCTGTCTACGGCCAGACCCCGGGATTTCATTTCTGCCTTGCAGCTGAAAGACTCCCCTGCTTCTCCTACTTCTCTGGAAAACTCTTTTTTTAAAACCTCCTGAGATAGAGAACCGGGCAAAAGAAGATGGCTTTCAGAAAGGGTTTCTTCTAAAAACCGGATGCTTTCCTCTTTCAGTTCAGAAACCACCTCTGACTCGGCCTTTTCCAGATCCTCCTGGCTGACCGTAGCCGTTTCTCCTTTAAAGCCGCCTGTCATATCTGAAAAAGATTTTCCGTAAAAAGTGGTGTATTTCTCCGTGCCCGCCCAAGCCGGAATAGAAAAGGTAGAGGGTCCGATGTTGTAATCCTCCCCTGCTTCAGCAGCCCTCACTTCAATATCTGTCTGGCCGGGAACAAACTCCCCTCCTTCATAGCGACCTCCTTTGATGACCTCTCTCTTTTTAGTTCTGAAAAGCTTTCCTTCCGAGGAAACAAACCGGGTGTTGGCCACCAGAGCCTGATTGTAGGTTGAATGAGCGTTATACACTGTTATAACCCCTTCTGCTCTACTTTCCTTAACCTCTTGGCCGGTAGAAGAAAAGGTTTTTTCCTTGGTCTTCTCGGCCTCAACCTTTTCCATAGGGAGAACTCCCGTCTCAAGCCACTGCTCCGAATCTCCCCCGGCTCCTTCCCCTAAAACAACCCGGTAATCAAAATCCAGGGATTCTTTCTGGGGCCATATCTCAACTTCAATATCAGAGAAAAAGAAAAAGCCGATGAGAGCTATCAGAACAAGTCCCAAAACAGAGAAAACCAGGCTTTTGAGAAAAACTCCCTTTGGCTTCCTGGGCTTCTCTTCTGTCTCCTTTTTCCCTGAAACAGGTTCTTTATTTGGCGGAATAATGTCGTAAAACTTCTTTGGCATAGTATAGGGTTAGCAAAAGAGGGGTAAATTGGGGGCTTTTAATTTCTCCCGCGTCAATCCCCTCTAAATCTTTAGGATAAATTATTTCAACTTCTAAAGATCCTTCTTCTTTTAAAACCTCTGATATGTCAGGCAAAAGAGCGGATCCTCCGAAAAGATAAATCTTCTTAAAAGCTCCTAAAGAATTAATCTCTTCTCTAAAAGCATTATACCATTTCTTTCTCTCTTTGCTAAAGATTTCCTTTATCTTCTTTCTGGAGCCAGGACTCAATTCCCCTCTGCCGTATCTTTCTTTCAGGTTTCTGGCCAGGTTTTCCTCCAGCCCAAGATCGTCTGTTAAAGCCTGAGAAAAGGCCCTCCCTCCTGCCTGAAACTCTCCCGCTTTTGAAAGAATCCCTTTTTCTTTTAAGAAAAACTGGCTGACTTCTCCTCCAACATCAAGGAAAAGGCCTTCTTTTGCCGGCTTCTCGCCGGCTGGAAGAAACCCCAGGATATTGAATCTTTCAAGAGCCTTCTCAATCTTTTTTAAATAGAAATCAGGAGCAAAAACGGTTAAAACCTTAAATTCAAGATTCTCCCCTTCATATCCTTTCAGAGAGCCAACCCGGTACCCGTCTATCTTAATCTCTGTTATCTCGTTTTTAAGCCACCTTATCTCTCCCGGAAGAATGCCGCCTCTCTCGGCAAAGTCCTCTGAAACCTCTTTTCTTGTCTCAACCAGAACCCTTTCTTTAATGGCCCTGCCTTCTTTCAATGAAATCTTGCTTCTTTTGTCTTTTCTTTTAAAAGAAAGAGAGACCGCTCTTGTCTTCAGAAAACCGGGAGAAAGAGTAACAAAACAATCAAAATCCTTCTTTTTAAGAGCTCTTTCCTTCATTTTTCTATCTAGCTTAGAAAAAGGAATCTTCTCTCTGGCTTTCTTTAGAGCTTCAGACAAGGCCTTTTTTATTAAAGAAACTTCGTAATCTTTTCCTTCAAGAGAGCCGTATCTGTCAAAATACTCCAAAGAAAAGCTTAGAACATCATTCTTCTCTGAAAAAAACAAAGCTTTAAGGCTTTCTGTCCCAATATCTAAAGCTAAAAAAATATCGTCTTTTTTCTTTTTAAAAAAAGCTGCCATCCCCTTTATTTTACCTTTTTAGACGATTTTTCTCAAATTACTCCAAAACAGCCCTTATTCTCCTTACCCCTGCTCCGGAGGACTTCTCCTTTATTATTTTAAAATGGCCAAGCTCCGAAGTTCTTTCAACATGAGGCCCGGCGCAAATCTCTTTTGAGAAGCTGCCTATAGAGTAGACAGTTACTTTGTCCGGATACTTCTCTTTAAAGAAAGCTAAAGCTCCGGAGTCCAGAGCTTCTTTCAGGCTCATTTCCTCTTTTTTAACTTTAAGATCCTCTTTTATCTTTTCATTAACAATATCTTCCGCTTTCTTAATTTCCTCTTCTCTCATTTTAGAGCCGTAAGAGAAATCAAACCTCAATCTTTCAGAATTGATGTCAGAGCCCATCTGCTTTACTTTGCCTCCTAAAACCTCCCTTAGGGCCTGATGGAGAAGATGAGTTGCGGTATGAAGCTTTGCCTCCTCGTAACCTGCCTTTTCTCCCACCCCTCCGAATTTCTTTTCAGCTCCGGCTCTGGATATCTCTTGGTGCTCTTCCAAAGCTTTTTTGAACTCTTCTCTGCCGGCCACCCTCACATTCCTTTCTTTGGCAAGCTCTTCTGTAAGCTCTAAAGGAAAACCGTAGGACTCGTAAAGATAAAAGGCCTCTTTGCCTGATATTTCTTTGCTCTCCCCGACTATTTTCTCAAACTCTTTTAATCCTCTCCCCAGAGTTTTCTCAAACCTCTCCTCTTCTTTCTGGATTACCGTTATAATCTCCTCCTGCTTGGATTTCAATTTAGGATAAACAGAACCGTATTTTTTTATTGCCTCTCGGACTAAAAGAATAAGGAAGTTCTCCGGCATTTTTAAAACCTTGCCGAATCTTATCGCTCTTCTCAAAATCTTCCTTAAGATATATCCCCTTTCTGTGTTGCTCGGAAGAATCCCTTCGGATATTAAAAAGACAGCTCCTCTAAGATGATCTGATATTATTCGGAAAACAGCGGCCTCTTTCTTGTATTCCCTTCCGGAAACCTCTTCTAGTTTTTTAATTAAAGGAGAAAAAAGATCTGTCTCATAGGCTGATTCTTTGCCCTCTAAAAGAGCCACTAATCTCTCAAAGCCAATCCCCGTATCAACATTCCTCTGAGGAAGCTTTTCAAAAGAACCGTCTTCTTTTTTATCATACTCCATAAAAACAAGATTCCAGAGCTCTATAAATCTATTGCACTTTTCGCAGTTGGGGCCGCACTCTCTGCATCCGAACTCTTCTCCCCTGTCATAATGGATTTCAGAAGAAGGGCCGCAGGGCCCTCTTTTTGAAACCGGACCCCAGAAGTTCTCTTCCAATCCAAACTCTTTTATCCTTTCCTCGGGAATGCCTTTCTTTTTCCAGATATCAACAGACTCTTTGTCCTTCGGAATATCATTTTCCCCTTTAAAGACCGTCACCCAGATTCTCTCTTTTTCGAGGCCGAGCTCTCCGATTAAAAAAGCAAGGGCTAAATCAACAGCCCCCTCTTTGAAATATCCCTCTTTGCCTTCTCCCACGGACCAGTTGCCAAGCATCTCAAAAAAGGTGTGGTGGGTGTCATCCCCAACCTCTTCAATGTCCAGAGTCCTGAAACATTTCTGGACAGAAGCCAGATGCCTTGTTCCGAACTTCTCTACCGCATCTTTCCTACCTGAAAGATAAGGGATGAGCTGCTGCATGCCCGCTGTAGTCAGAAGAACTGTCTTGTCTTCCGGAATTAAAGAGCTTGAAGGCACTATCTTGTGCCCCCTTTTCTCAAAAAAATCAAGAAACTTTTTCCTTAATTCAAAAGAATCCATTATGTATATCTGTCAGCTAAAATAGATGCTATGTAGGCTTCGGGCTTTATCTTCGGCTCAAAGCCGTTGCCCCTTATCAGTCCCGTAAGCTCTTTTACCATGTCCTTTGTCTGACCGTTGGCTCCGATGTCTGCATGAATGTACCTGAACTGATAGTTAAGATCCAAACTCTCCGCCTTTTTGCTAAACTCTTCTCTCAAAAAAAGAGCCAGCTCGCAGGATAAAAGAACCTCCTGCAAGATTCTGTTTTTCCAGTTGACAAACCTTTTATTGAAAGAAGCAGGATACTTCACCTTCTTCAAAAAGAACCTTCCTCCCTCTCCCACTCTCAAAACAGCCACAGCAACAGGAAAGTGGGGCGTTTCTTCAGAAGAGGAGTCGCAGCCCACAATAATATCGTAGAAATTATTTGGCTGCTCTTTAATATATCCTATTATTTCTTCGATAACCTCTTTTGCATTCAGATCTCCCTTAGTAGGGTTATAAAAATGGCCTTCTAGAGCTTTCTGCATAATGAATTATTCTATCAGAATTAGGCCGCTTTTTCAACTATTTTATTGAATTCTTCGGCATCCAAAGAAGCCCCTCCCACCAGAAGGCCGTCAAAACCTGCTTCCTTGACATATCCTTCGGCATTACCGCTCTTAACGCTTCCTCCGTACAAAAGAGGAATATCATCCCTTCTTAAAATATCTCTTATCTTTTCTCTGACAGAAGAAGCTTCCTCTGCCTTGCAGGCATTGCCCGTCCCTATGGCCCAAATAGGCTCGTAAGCTAAAACAAAGCTGTCTAAATCTTTTAATCCTTCCTTTATCTCTCTTTTTAAGACCTCTTCTACATCTTCTCCTTCTCTTTCTCCTATACAGATAATAGGAGTAAGACCGCTATCTAAGGCAGCTCTGGCTTTCTTGTTAACAATCTCGTCTGTTTCAGAAAAATACTTCCTTCTTTCTGAGTGCCCTATAATAACATAATCACATCCCAAATCCTTGAGCATCAAAGGAGAAACCTCTCCTGTAAAAGATCCTTCTTTTTCCCAAAAGATATCCTGAGCTCCTTTTTTAATTCCCTCAAAAGAAGAAAGAAAAATAAAAGGAGGGCAGATTACAACCTCTGCCTTATCATTATTCTTTATCTTCCCTGCCAATTCAACAGCTTCTTCCTCGCTGACAGGATTCATTTTCCAGTTTGCTACAACTAAAGGTTTCATTTTACAGCTATTCCCTTCTTTCTTGCTTCTTCTACATAATGTTTTCTTATTTGACCGGAACTCAGGCTCTCTTCGTAAAGTCTAACTTCATCTATGCTGCCATCAAAAAAATAAAGAGAAGGGGAATAGGCTCCAATAAATAATGGGTAATCATTTGTATTAATGTTCTCTGTTCCAGAATCACTATCAACTTCTTTTCCGTTCAAAAATAATCTAATTGTTCCTTCACTGCCATCATAACTAAATGCCACATGATGCCATTCATTAGCCACAATAGAGTTAGAAGCAAATAAATACCCTACATCCTTGATATAGACCACAAGGTCATCCCCATAGACTCCGAAATACCAGGCTGAGTAATTTTTAGCCGCTATCATGTTCCAATCTAATACATTGTCTAGATTAATCCAAGCTTCAACGGTTATAGTATTCCCGTCAATATCCAGAGTATCTGAATCTGGTATTTCAACATAATCTCCAGAGCCATCAAGAGAAAGTCCTTGTCTGAACTTGGCGCTGTCTTCATTTATTTCTGCGTCACCCTCTAAAGTTCCGTCATTGCCATTGCCGCTGCTGTCTTTAGGTGTCCCATCATCAAAATTCCAAACCCCTACAGCATCAGACCCAAAACGATGGTAAATACTGCTGCTGAACTGCTCTCCGCTGGCAATACTGGCTTTTTTTCTAGTTCCTTTTAAGGAAACCAAAATAACAGAAGACAAAAGCCCTAAAATAGCTATTACTACTAAAAGCTCTACTACTGTAAAAGCTTTTTGTCTTATATCATTCCTCATATTATCTTTTTAATTTAATTGATAACCTTTATTGCTTCCTCAAATATCTAGCCGCTTCCTTTGGCTCAAGTGATTATTTTATTACCAACCCTCTTTTCTTTGCTCCTTTAACATAATGATCTCTAATCTGAGCATTGCTAAGAGCTTCCTCGTAAAATCTAACCTCATCGAATCTACCGTCAAATCCAGGACCAATATAAAGCCAGTAAGAATAGTTTATTAAAGGGCCTATCTTCCCAGAACAACTGGCATCTTCTCCCCATAAGCTGCCATTAACAAACAACTCTGTTGTCGCGCCATCGTAAGTTAAAGCAAAATGAGTCCATTCTTGTATATCAAAATCAAATGCTTTATTAAGCGAAAGCGGCTCGCACGAAACATTATCTTCTGTTCCTAATTTTATATCCCATTTTCCCTCGTTATAAGCAAACTCTATTAACGAGACTATAATAGAGAGAGCGCCTTTCGTATCAGAGGGGACTTCATCAAGGTTTACCCAAAATTCCTGAGTAAAATATCCTGCCGGCGAATACTCGGTATATAAATAAGAGTCCTTATCTAGATCCACAGCATTTCGTATTATCCCAGAAACACTAGTAGTGCAAATGTCACTGCAAAGAAAGTTTCGATCGTTACCACTGGTATCTTCAAGAGTATTGTTATCAAAATTCCAAATCCCTGCGGCATCAGACCCAAAACGATGGTAAATACTGCTGCTGAACTGCTCTCCGCTGGCAATACTGGCTTTTTTTCTAGTTCCTTTTAAGGAAACCAAAATAACAGAAGACAAAAGCCCTAAAATAGCTATTACTACTAAAAGCTCTACTACTGTAAAAGCTTTTTGTCTTATATCATTCCTCATATTATCTTTTTAATTTACCCTTATTGCTTCCTCAAATATCTAGCCGCCTCCTCCGGCTCAATTGTAGAAATCTCCATCTGGGTTCCTATTTCAAATCCTGCCCAGGTTGCAGTTTTAGGAAGAATAGTCCAATGCCAATGGTAGTAATCATGCTTCTTGCCGTCGCAGGGAGCTGTATGGAGGTAAAAGTTATAGGCGGGCTCGTTCAATCCCTTCTTAAGCTTTCTTAAAGCTTCTTTAAAAGCTTCAGCTAAAGTAGAAAGCCTTTCTTCCGATATCTCTCCGTAGTAAGAAAGATGCTCTTTGGGAGAGACTATAACCTGAAAAGCTGTCTTTGAGGCAAAAGGGCATAACACCAGGAAGTCTTTGTTTTCAAAGACAATTCTTTCTTTGGACTTTCTCTCCCATTTGTTCATTTTACAGTAAAGGCATTCCTTATTCCTATTATAGTACTTTCTGGCGTTTTTCAAAGCCGTATTAAGATCGGAATCTATAAGGGGAGTTGTTATTATCTGAGAGTGGGGATGGGCTATGGAAGCTCCTGCCTCCTGCCCGTGGTTGTGGAATATGGAGATATGATTGACAAACTTTTTATCTTTTAATTCCTGAAACCTCAGCTTATAGGCAGAAAAGACCTCTTTGACTTTTTCCAAAGAAAGATCGGCTATCTGCTTAAAATGATCTCTGGTGACAACCACTTCGTGAAATCCTACAGCATTCATTTTTTCGTATATTCCCCCTTCTATCTTTCTGTCTAATTTAAAATAAGGAGAAAAAGCAGGATAAAGATTGGGTATTGAAACCAAAGACCAATCCTCGGGAAAGGAATCCCATCCTTTAAAGGGAACTTCTTTTCCTTTGGAAAAAACAAGAGTAGGATCTTTCTGAGTCTCTATTTTACAAAAAGGACAATCTTTCTTTGTCCCCTTATGAGTAGCTTTCTTCTCTTTTTTAAAACTGGAAGGCCTTCTCGCTCTCCCTGTAGCTATAATAACCCAATCTCTGCTTACCAAATCTAATCTTAATTCTGAAGGAAACTTATCTTTTCCCATATTTTCCAGCAATTAGATTCCATCTAATTCTCAGCAAGTCAATCCCCATTCTGACCATTCCTTTAAAATTAACCTTGCTGTCAGGATCGTTGACCCACCGGACAGGAACCTCTTTTATCTTGTATCCCATCCTTCTTCCTATTTTCAGAATTTCAGGATCAAAAGCCCATCTGTCAATCTTGCACCGGGGAATAATATCCTCTACGGCCTTATCAGACAAAGCCTTAAAACCGCACTGGGTATCCCAAATGCCCCATAAACCGACAGTAATCTGAACCATAATATTAAAAACATCCCCCACAAAAATCCTTAAAAAGGGCTGGGGAGGATCCAAAACAGCTCCCTCAATGTCGCGAGAACCTATAACAATATCAGCTCCTTTCTCAAACCAAGGAAACATTTTCTCCACTTGGTCTATAGAGGTGGAGTTGTCAGCGTCTGTAAACAACCTTATCTTTCCTTTGGCTTCAGACAGCCCCTGTCTTACAACATATCCCTTTCCGCGGTTCTCTTCATTGTCTATGAGCTTCAAATTAGCTATTTCGCTCTTCATTTCCCTTACAAGATCCCCCGTTCTGTCTTTAGAACCGTCAGAGACCACAATAATCTCATAATTATAAGAAACACCCCTTAAATACTTGTCTATAGCTCTTAAGGTGTCAGGGATTCTATTCTCCTCGTTATATGCTGGTATTACAACAGATAAATACATAACTTTTACCATTATACATAAAAAGAGAAAAAAGAAATAGTGGAAAAATAAAAACCCCTTGCCCTAAACGACAAGGGGTTTTGCCCAAAGGCCCAAGGATCCAAAGCAAGAGCTAAGGAGCCAAGGGTCCAAGGGCTACTTGCGAACGCCCGCGAACCGGCAGAGCTCGTTCCAGTCATGCCCGAACCAATTGAGGTTCAGGGCGCGCTTCAGACCGTACCAGTCGAGAATCGGAACGTCCAGGTCGCCGTTCGGATTCCGCCACCGCGAGCCAAGAGCCACTATAGGAAACTCCTTTTGAAGTTCCCGGTCAGCGGCTCCCAAAGCCAGAAGCTCTGGCAAGGTGGCGGGTCGGAAACCCTGTTTTTCCATTTCTTCCAGTACTTCTTTGCTTTTTACAGCGCAACCGAAATGGAAAGGTTGAATCTCCACTTCCTGTCTTCCTTTTCCTTGAAGAGGGAAGTTTTCGTGGACAATATAACTGTCCGCCCGATCGTACTTTCCCTCCTCGATCATCTCTTTCAAGGTTTTGGCGTAGTCCACCAAAACCTTGAAGGTTCGCCTTTTCCCTTCAATAATATCCTGAACAGCTTTCATAGTCGGCTCAAAAGGAAGAGTTCCCTGAAGAAGACGCCTCTTTAAATCATCCAATCTTCTGCAAAACTGCCCGTACTGTTCGTCTGTGACACTTTGGCGCGTCATGACAAACCTCCTTTTTTTAGGTTCATTTCCGTTCTGCCAACACAGCAAAACAGAATAAACCTGTTCCAGTGTACTGGATATAGTTTAAAATAATATTATAGTTCTGTCAAGACCTTACAACCTCTTTCTGTAACAAGAATAGTATCTTCAAAATGACAAGAAAGAGAATTGTCTTTTGTTTTAAAAGCTCCGTTATCCATTCTTTCTATTTTCCAATCCCCTACAGTCACCATGGGCTCTACGCATAAAACCATGCCTTTCTCAATCTTCTCTCCGGTATGTCTTTTTCCGTAGTTTAATATTTGAGGATCCTCATGAATCTCTTTTCCTATCCCATGCCCTGTTAATTCTCTTACAACATTAAAACCCTGATCTTCAACATATCTCTGAACACTATTCCCTATATCCCCTATAGTATTTCCGGGCTTTATCTTCCTTAAAGCTCTTTTTAATGACTTCTTGGTAATCCTTATCAGTCTTTGAGTTTCAGGAGAAACTTCTCCTACAGGAAAAGTACGGGCAGCATCTGTATGATATCCTTTGTATAAAACGCCAAAATCTGCAGAAACAATATCTCCCTCTTTAAGTTTTCTTTTAGAGGGAGGACAGTGAACTATCTCTTCGTTAATACAAACGCATAAAAAAGCGGGAAACCCTTCATATCCCTTAAAAGAAGGCTTTCCTCCTAATTCAAAAACAAGGTCTTCTGCGACCCTGTTTAAGTGTTCTGTGGTAATTCCGGGCTTTATCTCCTCTCCTAATCTTTTTAGAACTTTGGCCAGTATCTTCCCTCCTTCCTCCATTAAAGCTATCTCTTTTTCTGTTTTTATTGTAATCATTCTAAAGCTTTTA
>CAZYOI010000012.1:0-14550 GCA_964648705.1 uncultured Candidatus Saccharibacteria bacterium
AAAAAAAGCATGTGGAAAACTTTCGGTTTTCTTTCGGTATTATATGATATAATAAATTAAGCTGTTAATAATTTGAATATGCTTACTAAAAGACAAAAACAGATACTAGACTATATTGAAGAATATATTGAAGAAAATGATTATTCCCCTTCTTTAGAAGAAATAAAAAGAAAATTTAGGTTGTCTTCTGTTTCTACGGTTCACCAACACGTAGAATCACTAAAAGAGAAGGGATGCTTGAGAAAAACCGAAAACCAGCATAGATCTATAGAATTAAATGGAAATAAAAAAAATAATCTAGTAAGCCTTCCTTTAGCGGGAACTATCGCTGCCGGAGAACCTATTGAGGCTATTGAAGATTCTGAAACAGTAGAAGTCTCTAAATCTCAACTGTCAAAAACAGGGAGACATTATGCCTTAAAAGTCCAAGGAAATAGTATGATTGAGGAGGGAATTTTTAACGGAGATATTGTAGTAATTAGAAAACAGCCAACTGCTGAAAACGGAGAAACTGTTATAGCTTTAATAAATGAAAACGAAGTAACCCTTAAAAAGATATATAAAGAAAAGGGCGGTTTCAGGCTTCAGCCCGCTAATCCCAAAATCAAACCCGTTTTTACAAAAGAACTCGCTGTTCAAGGCAAAGTTGTTAGTGTCATCCGAAATTTTAAAGAATTAAAAGAAAAAACAAAAGAAAAAGAGTTTAACGACGCTACAATAGAATATATGGAAAAAACAGATATAAAACACAGAAAGTCATTCGGACAATATTTCACCCCCAGATCAATAAGAGAAGCTTTAATTGATAAACTTCCGAAAAATAAAAACAATCCAAAAATTCTAGATCCTGCCAATGGAACCGGCGAATTCTTAGTCACAGCTAAAAAACACTTCAAAAATCCTGATCTGTTCGGATGGGATATCGATAAAAACCTAGCTAATATAGCAAGAAAAATTATTCCGGAAGCTACAATTAAAAAAACTGATTCCCTATTAAACGAAGACTACGGTAAATACGACTTTGTAATCGGTAATCCCCCCTATTATGAATTTTCTCCATCGGATGAGATAAAAGATAAATTCAGAGAAATAACCAACGGAAGAGTAAATATTTTTAGTCTATTTATCTATCAAGGAATTAAATGGCTCAAAAAAGGAGGCTGCCTGGCTTATGTTGTCCCTCCCTCAATGAACAACGGAGCCTATTTTTCCAAATTAAGAGAATACATAGTAGAAAATACAAACATTGAATACTTACACGTATTAGATGATCCTAAGCTCTTTAACAAAGCTCTTCAATCAACAATGTTGATTATCCTTAAAAAGGGTAAAAATAAAGGAAACTACATTTTTAAAAAAAATGGCATTCTAATTTTTAGCGAAAACCCTCAATATTTACAAAAATCCTTTAAAAAAAGCGTCACGCTCCATGATTTGGATTTTGAAGCAAAAACAGGAAGATTGGTTTGGAATAAAAATAAAGAACTTCTAACCAATAATCCAAAAAAAGGAGTCCCTTTGATTTGGGCGCATAATATTACAGAGAAAGGACTAAGGTTGCCATTGGCAGAGAAGAAAAAACCTCAATATGTCAAAACAAATAATTATGATATAGGCCCTGCTATAGTAGTAAACAGAATCACTGGATCCGTAAAATCATCCAAGTTGAAGGCAGCCGTAATACCTCCGCGAATGAAGTTTATTGCTGAAAACCATGTAAATGTAATTTTTCCTTCTTCTAAGCAGAAACAAATAAGAATGAAGCTTTTAAAAAATAAAGCTTCTAAAAAAATAACTCTCGGTAAAATTGCAAGTCAACTTTCCTCTAAGGAAAAACTAGAATTTATAAAAAACATTACAGGAAATACTCAAATTTCAAAAACAGAGCTAGAGAAACTTTTCCCTATTAATATTTAGGGAAGATATTACTTGATAAATCAAAAATATTAAGACAGGGTGTTTTAATTCCTTGAGCAATATTTTTCCAGTGAAAAACTATCTGTAAAAGGGGCTGTTGATTTTCCCCTTTTATGCCTATTAATTTACAATGAGTAGTTCTTTTAGGAAAAATTATTCTAAATTCCGAAAAAGTATTAAGTATTTTCCTTATCTTATTTCCTACATCTTCTCTTTGAACAATAATTTTTCCTCTTTTAGTATTACTGTA
The DNA here is from genome assembly GCA_964648705.1 of uncultured Candidatus Saccharibacteria bacterium. Taxonomy (GTDB): domain Bacteria; phylum Patescibacteriota; class Minisyncoccia; order Minisyncoccales; family GWA2-38-27; genus CAZDXV01. The sequence continues at coordinate 2,168 of CAZYOI010000012.1, forward strand.
ATATACAAAAAGATTCTGGGCTTCCTTCAAAAAACTATCATTTTCTATAAACTCTCTAATAATTTCTTTTCTGTGAATTCCTAACATTATTAAAACAAGAAATCTTCTAATCTTCTCTTTATCTTGTTTAAAACTTTCTAAATAATTTAAATAATCTATTTTTTCTTTCTTATCTTTTTCACGAATTCTTAAAAGAATATCTGTAGCTTTCTTATTACCTTTTTTCCGCAATTTTCTTAAGTGCCTAGCTTTCTCTTCCCTTCTTGAAACAGAGTTTTTTATCCTTAGAACTTTTTTAGGATATCTCATAAATTCGTCTAAATATTTATCAACCCACCTATTATGCTTTCTATTTTTTCTAAAATCGCTCCATTTCACAACGTTTTCTTTAAAAAGATTATTATCTGCAAGAGCATCCTGGCCGATATTAGCTTTAGTGCCAATTCCTTTTTTCGTTTCACTCATTTTTATCTCAACAAAAAACTCTTCCTTCTCAGTAAGGATTAAAATATCTCCTGTATTGTCATAACGATTTCCCAAGTGCTCGGCTTTTTTAATATTTGAAAAATCCTCTCGGATCCTATCGGCTATATTAAAAGCATGGCTGACCCAAGGATTATTTTTATCAGCCACATCTATTTTTTAGAATTTAGGAGTTTAACAATAATTTTCTCCGCCCTCTCAACTTGTTCTCTTTCGTGTCTACCCATTAATCTTTTTATATTCCACCTTACTCTTTTTTAACCTCTTTTTCAATAAAAGAGGGGGTATCTTTAAAAGACACCCCCTTTTGGGTTTAATCCCCGTCGCCGCCGCATTCACCGTCGCCGTGGCATTGTTCGCCGGCCGAACTGCAATCGCCGCCATCTTTCAGACGAGGATTCGGGAGATCAGCTCCCTTGTTCCAGTGAGCAAACTTTCCCTTCACTGCCAACAGCTTTTCTCTCTGGGTCATAGCTATATCACCTCCTTTCTTTGAATCAGAGAGCCCTAAAAGAACTAACTTAAGTATATTACAAACTGATTCCTTGTCAAGAACTACGCTTCGCGCCAACATTGAGGATCAGGAGTATAAAAGTCACCACCGGAAGCTGCGAAAGAAACGGCTGGACAGCCCCTACAGTAATACAACAGTGGACAACTTGAGCATTTTTTAAATTTTTTAGGGTTTCTGTAATAATCAAGCTTCTTTGAAAGATAGACCTCTATTATTGACTGTTCGGGTACCTTGCCCACCGGACTATTGAACCTTCTGCAGGCAAAAACAGTCCCATCAGACAAAATAGCAAGATTTGCCCCGCCAACATGACAACCGGTTACAATCTGATTTAAAGGATTAGGCTGAGGTTCCCACTTCCCCTGCTCGAACCAAAGCAATTTCCAAAGATGGTCCTTGCAGTTGAAAAAGGTTTGAGAACCTTCCAAAGAAAGTTTTTCCATATGCTCTTGCAACCCTATTAAAAACTTTCTGTATTCCAAAGGAGAAAACATCTTCTGAAATCTTTTTTCCGGTCTTTGTGCCAAACGAGCGAATGCAAAGATATCAACACCTAAATCGCTTACAAGACTCATGACTTTGGACAAGTCTGAGGCATTAGCCTTGCTAAGAGTAAACATAATAACCGTTTTCATCCCGCAATCTTTAAGAAGCTTAACACCTTCCACCGTAGCTCTGAAACTTCCTTCCTTTCTAAACCAATCGTGAATTTTTTCCATTCCATCAATACTCAGTTGATAACTCTTGACACCCAGCTCAAGAAGCCTTTCCACTGTTTCTCTGTCCAAATGGAAAGGATTTCCCATCACTTTTAGTTTAACTCCCCTAGAACCAGCATACTCCAGAATATCAAAGAAGTCTGAGCGCAAAAGCGGATCACCTCCGGTAAAATAAAGGGAGGGTTTAGCTTCTGCCGTTTCGCAAAAAACACAAAATGAATCTATTATTCTTTGGCAGTCAGGAAAAGAAAGCTGATTCCTCATTTCTCGTTCATAAAGATCTCTGTCGTTAACCAAATAACAATGCCTGCAAGCCTGATCACACTTAGGAGTAACATGCCATTGGATCGTAAACCACGGTAGTGTTTCCTTCTTTTTCATTTCTGTTCTCCTTTTTTAAAAGAACGAGGGGTTAAAAATTCTTCTGTACAATATCATTATTCAAGCAGAAAATGATTTATTTGTCAAATAAAAAATCTGAGAAATTAATCTCAAAAACATATGCTGCCGGGCTAGGACTCGAACCTAGATACCATGGTCCAGAACCATGTATCCTACCCAATTAGATGACCCGGCAATTAAATCTTCAAATACTTCCTAACAGCTATCAAACTGGACAAAGCCCCTAACCCTATTCCAACCAACAATTGAATTAAGAGCAAAACCCAGAAGTTCCCTAAAAAGAGACGGAATATAGAAATATCAGGAGCTATCTCCCTTATTGTAGAATCTAAAAAGTAAGAAAGAACCAAGCTTAAAATCAAAGCTATAACAACTGCAGCCAAACCTGATATGATTCCCTGAATTACAAAAGGACCTCGTATAAACCAGTTGGAAGCTCCAACCAATCTCATAACAGATATCTCCTCTTTTGAATTGTAAATAGCTATCCTTATAGTATTAAAAGCTACCAATACAGCTATAACGCCCAATACCAAGCTAAACACCAATCCCCCTTTATTCAAAGAAGAAGTTAAAGAAAAGAGCTTATCTATAACAGGCTTTCTCCTGTAATAATCTATCTTCTCAATTGAAGAAGCAAGAGAAGAATCCTCAAGAAAACTGTTTATCTGCTCGTACTGAGAAGCTTGAGAAGCCCTAATATTCAAAGAAGCCAAAAAAGGATTGGCTCCAAGCTCTGCCAAAGACTCCATTAAAACAGGATCATCCTTGTGCCTTTCCGTAAAAGAAGCTAAAGCGTCCTCTTTGGTAACATACTCTACATTCTTTACCTCTTCCATGTTATCCAACTCCGACTTAAACTCAATTATATCCTGAGAAGAAGTAGTATCTTTAAAATAAACTGAAATATCTACTTTATCTTGAATTGAAGATATTAATATGTCTGAGGCCTGATTAAAAAGATAAAGAGAGGATATTAGGAATATAACCATGAGCATTATAAAAAGAGTGGCTACAGTTAACCCTGTATTTCTTAAAAATCCCTTAAGGCCCGATTTAATTACTCTTTTTAAAGATGTCATCATAATACAAATCTTCCTCTTTCTTCATCTCTTACAACCTTTCCTTTGTCTAAAGTAATAACTCTTTTGCCCAGAGAATTAATAACCTCTTTATCGTGAGTAGCCAGAATAACAGTAGTGTCCATCTGATATATCTTAATCAGCAACCGGATAATATCATGCGTGTGGTAAGGATCAAGGTTCCCTGTAGGCTCGTCAGCTAAGATTACATCCGGCCTGTGTATTAAAGCTCTGGCTATTCCCAATCTCTGCTTCTCTCCTCCTGACAGCTCAGCCGGGAAGTTGCAGTATTTGTCTCCCAATCCTACAAGCTCTAAAACCTGGGGAACATCCCTTTCAATCTCTTTGTCTGAAGCTCCTATAACCTCCATGCCGTAAGCTACATTCTCATAAGCTGTCTTATTCTCAAAAAGCTTGTAATCCTGAAAAACCGTCCCTATTCTCCTTCTCAAGAGAGGAAGCTCCCCTTTCTTAAGAGAAGGAATATCAACCCCGTCAAACTCAACTGCTCCCTCTGTAGGAAACTCCTCTCCTAAAATCATCTTCAAGAGAGTAGTCTTACCCGCTCCCGACCTTCCAACCAAAGAAACAAACTCTTTTCCTTTTATCTCAAAAGAAACATTATCCAAAGCCACTGTAGGCCCATTTTCAGAAGAAGGATATATTTTACTAACTCCTTTAATCTTTATCATTTAATTTGACTTCAGATAGAATAAATTGGTCTAAATCTCCGTCTAGAACATCTTCAACACTGGAAGTTTCAACATCCGTTCTTAAATCCTTTACCATTTGATAAGGATGAAAAACATAGGATCTTATCTGGTTTCCCCAGGAAACGGATACATTTCCGCCTTTCACTTTTTTAAGCTCCTTTTCTTTCTTTTCTTCTTCCAGCTTATACAATTTAGAATAAAGAACCTCCATTGCCTTCTCCCTGTTCTTTCCCTGCAGTCTCTCCGCTTGAGAGCTTACTACAACTCCCGTAGGAATATGGGTTATCCTTATAGCAGATTCTCTTTTATTAACATACTGGCCTCCGGGTCCTGAAGCTCTGAAAGTATCTACCTTTAAATCCTCGGGCTTTACTTCAACCTCTTCTTTTCCTATTACGGGAAGAACCTCCACTAAAGTAAAAGAAGTATGACGCAGGCTCTTAGCTGAAAAGGGAGATATTCTTACCAAGCGATGAACTCCTGACTCTTTTTTAAAAAGACCGTAGGCATAGGATCCTTTAATCTTTATTGTAGCAGATTTAGTCCCTATTCTCCCGTCAGGGCCTCCTCCTTCTCCAAAAGACTGATCTATAACTTCAAAGGAGAACCCCTTTCTCTGGCAGTATCTCTGATACATTCTTAAAAGTATTGTAGCCCAATCCTGGGCGTCAATGCCTCCAGCTCCTGAAAGTATCTGCAAAATAGCGTTCTTTCTATCATACTTTCCGGAAAGAAAGGTCTTAAACTCTTCTTTCCTTATTCTCTTTTCTAAAGAAGATATTTTCTCTTCCATTTCAGAAAAAAGATCGTCCTCTTCTGAAATATCGCTTAATTCCTTTATCTCAGAAAGCTCTTTTTTTATCTCTTCCAGCCCCTCAACCTCTTCTTTTAAATCTGAAAGCTCCTGGTTTACAGAAGCTGCCCTCTTTTTATCATCCCAGAAATCAGGCTCCTGAATCTCTTTTTCCAATTCTTTTATCTTCTTTTTTTTCTCCTCAATGTCAAAGACAGTCCAGCAAATGCTGGAGTTTTTTTTCCAATCCCTCTATTTTTTCCTTTAAATCCGTCATATCTTATTCCAAGACTATAGGATTTTACCTTAGCGAAAAAAGCTTTGCTTACTTTAAGATACCATATTTTAGAGAATAAAAAAAGGGGCGATCAAAACTTCGATCGCCCCTTGCTGCAAGAAAGCTCTGGCTTAAAAATCAGCCGTTCGCCCTTTAGTCTCTAGAGTTTAGCCTCTAGGGCTTTGGGCCAGGTGGCTCGGTCTCTCCTGAGAACAGCCTAGCATGCCTCAGCTGGTTTCTCATTCGCTCTTCCTAGAAAGAGCTAGAGAGTCCTCCTCCCTGATGCCAGACAGCAGCTCTCCTGCAGCTTGGGAAGGAAAGGAGACGAACACGGCAAACGGATGGCTTTGCCTCACCCCGAGGCAAGGTTGCCGCACCCGTTAATAAGCCTGTTCTTAGAAAAGAGAGTTTAGCGCGGTTACACTCTCTCTTCCCGTCTCTCAATCCAGCCCCCTCCAAAGAACTATTTATACTACCATTGTAGCATGGTACAGAGTGTTTGTCAAGAGTTTTGAGTCTTAAGAGGCCTCAAAACCCTGACCTTTCCCGTACTCTCGCCTGTTGAAGAGCAGCGGGGACACTCTTTGTTAAAGTCGAGAATGACAGCCCGAGCTCCCTCTTCTATTTCTCTTTCCACCCTTTCTTTCATTTCCGGTGACAGAAAAGGCTGAGCAGCCCTTTCTTTAATTTCACAATACCCGCAAACGGGACATTGAATCCAGTACTTTGCCATAACCCCTCTCCTTTCTTTTCTGGTTCGCTTAGAGTACTTAAAACCCTAACATAATAGTATAGAAAAGTCAAACAAGTTAAAGGGAGAGTCCGAAAACTCTCCCTTTTGCCGCCTCGGCGGCCTCTACAGAGGCGCCCGACCCCGGGACCCTCTGCGCTTCAGCAGATGAGCTATCGAGGAAGCTCTTCTTTCAAGCCTCTCTCGATTAATTTGCCCATCTCCTGTATAGACTTCATCTTTGTGAATGATGAAGTCCGCGCGGTATGTCTCTTTCTTGCCGTTGCAAGTGAGGTCCACCGTCACAACGGCCCTGTTCCAAAGAAAGAATCCGTCCACGCTGTGAAAGCGGTCTAGGGGGCTTCCTACAGCGGTGTAAAGTCCGAGTTGTGAACAATCCTCTTCTCCCAGGGCTTCAGCCACTAGGAAATGGAGGTCATTGGCAGCCCGGTTTTTAGGATCGGCCGGGTCTGCCGGTTGATGGCGCATCACCTCTCTCACACAACGACTGTAGGAGAGATAGCCAGCGCCCCTCCAGGACCACAGACACGCACCCAGGATTTCTTCTTCAAAGATTCTTCCGGTATAGCCGTCCATAGCTTCTCTCCCTAAAAAGGTTCAAAGATCAATTCTGCTTACATTATACCATATTATATTATCTATGTCAATAAAAAGACAAGCTGTAAAGCTTGTCTCTTGTTCTCAGGAGAGCAGAAAATCAAAAAAGGCCTTTGCTTCTTCGGGAGCTTCTTTTTCAATCTCCACGCTGGAAACCCCTATTCTTTCTCCTCTCTTTTCCCAGGCCTCATTCATGCAGTTGAAAATATAGCTCAAGAAAAATTCAAGAAGATAATACTCGTCAGGAGGAAGCAAGAATCTTAACTCTAGCAAGCTCCTGAATTCCAAAATCGTTTCGCCTTCTTTTTCCACTCGAAAATAATGCCAGCCGTTTTCCGCTCCAGCAAAAAGGAAATAAAACTCTTTCTGATTGCGATCTCCAAAAAAATCGCATTCAATCTCAATCTCGCCCTCGAGCTCGGCGATTGAAGGCGAACCTTCTTTCTCAAGCCACCGCCTAATCTCCGTTCTTACCCTCATTCTCATTTTCTCTCTCCTTAAAGTTTCCAATGTACTAAAGTTATAATACAGGAAAAAGAACAGAATGTCAAAAAAAGAGTGCTCCTTCTGGAACACCCGTTAAACTTCAAGGTTGGCAGATAAGTTCCGGTCTCCCCGGTCGGCGCAACGAGAACACTTTCCGAGAAATCTAACAACAACTTCTTCTCTCTGAATCTTAAGCCAAAGCTTTTTTCTCTCTTTAGAGCTAAGGAAAGAGATGAGAACCCCGTAAGAAGCTATCCATATTCCGCAGCCAGAGCAACTGACTATGCAGTTATTCATTCCTTTCTCCTTTCCAGTTCATTTCCTTTCTATCATTTAAAAAATGTGTTGAGCCAGCGGTCAGATTCGAACTGACGGCCTACTCTTTACGAAAGAGTTGCTCTGCCCCTGAGCTACGCTGGCTGGAGCGGGATACCGGAATCGAACCGGCGCCTCAACCTTGGGAAGGTTACGTACTGCCGTTATACTAATCCCGCCTTAATAATCCCAGAACTTAAGCTTTTCCCACCATTCTTTCTTCTCTTTCTCTTCTTCTGTTTCTTTCTCCTCGCCTTCTCTTGTTATAACGATCATATCTTCATTAGGCTTTTTAAAGCCGAGATCCTCTCTAGCTTTCTCTTCTATAAACTCTTTGCTTCCTGCCTTGGAGATATTTTCCTCAAAAACGCCCTTTTTGCTCTCTACGCTCTTGATATTTTCTTCAATTTCTACTATCCTGGAATTGAGTTCCGCTCTCTTTTTGCTTAATCTCCAATTGGTAATTCCTAAAAAAACCACAATCAAAAGGAAAAATAGAAGAAACAACACAGAGAATAAATTAGATTTTTCCTTTTTCCTTTTTTTTGCTACCATAAAACTATGAATCAACAAAAAGTATTCAAAACAGTTTGGATTATCTTAATATCCCTAGTTGTAATAAGCATGTTTTCCTTTGTGCTTGCTCCTTTATTCTAGCCCTTTTTTCCCTTGTTTTCAATAAAGAGAGGCCGATTGTACAATCGACCTCTTTTAATGTTATTCGAAGAGTTCTTCTTCAACTGATTTTTTGCTAAACCGCGGAATGCCTATTTTCTTTCTCAGGCGGCCGACAGTTTGAGAAGAAACCCCAACAATATCAGCAATCTCCGTATCTGGAAGCCTTCCAAGAAAGGAAGCAACCTTGTTTTTCCAAGGCTTCATTTCCTGAAAAGGATACTTTTTACCTAAATCTTTAAAAGCAGCTCCGAGCGTACCGAAATGAATAAGGGCGGAGTAATAAACACTGGTATTCGTCCTAAGAATATGTCCGGGCAAAAAACCTTCTTTCCCTTCAAGATTAGCTAGCACTTGCTGGGGGCAGATAAAATCCAGCTCCATATATCCTGACGGAGTTCTACAGCGCAACAGAGCCCGAAACCGCTCCTCACAAAAACTGCAGGTGGTGTCAAAATCAGCGGGGTCATCATTAAACCCCTCCAGAATCTCCCTGAGAGAAAGTTTATGTCCGCAACGAGGACAGACTCCCAGCGGCTCGTACTCTTCGTTTCTAATAATTTGAACTAACATTAAGCGAAGAGTCAAAAGATGATCTTGTCTCATTTCCATACTCTGCCGAATAGTCATTACTTGACGCTGTTCCGTCTTCATTACCATTCTCATTCCCGTCATCCTTTTCTCCTTTCCGTGAGTTCATTTAAAAGACCTGCTTTAATAATAAAGAAAAAATAGCATATGTCAACCCTTAAAAACCTTTAAAAAGACACTGGAAGGAATATTAACCCTTCCTTTTTCTTTTAGCATCTTTTTTCCTTTCTTCTGCTTCTCCAAAAGCTTTCTTTTTCGAGAGTAATCTCCCCCGTACAAAGAAGCTGTAACATCTTTTCTTCTGGCTCTAATAGTTTCTCTAGCTATTATCTTCCCTCCTACAACAGCCTGCAAAGCCACTGAAAACTGCTGGGGAGGAAGATGCTTCTTTAGTTTTTTAACCAAACTCTTCCCTTCCAAAAAGGCCTTATGCTCTGGAACTATTTTAGAAAAGGCCTCTTCTTTTACGCCTGCCACTAAGATCTCCATTTTTACCAAATCCCCCTCCCTGTGCCCTATAAAGCGGTAATTCAAAGAAGCAAAGCCCTCTGTGGAGCTTTTCAGCTTGTCGTAAAAACCTGATATTATCTCCCTTAAAGGAGCTTCATAGATTACAATTAATCTTTCTGCGCCCAGATAACGGCTCTCCATATACCGGCCGTCCAAGCTGTTGGCAAGCTCTAAAACCTCTCCTGTAAACTTAACCGGGCCTATTATCTCAAGCTCCACCCAGGGCTCTTTGGCTCTGTCTATTTCAGAAGGATCAGGCCAGTCGGAAGCTGAGTATATCTTCTCTTCTTCTCCCCCTTTTTCTATAAGATAAACAACAGAAGGAGAGGATATTACAAGATCCAAAGAAAACTCCCTCTTTAGCCTTTCTGATATTATTTCCGCATGAAGGGTGCCTAAAAAACCGCACCTGAATCCCCTTCCTAAAGCCTCTTTGGTTTCAGGCTCTGCCGTAAAGGAAGGATCATTAAGCTCAAGCTTGCCTAAGGCCTCTTTTAGCAAATCGTAGTCGTCCGGGTTTTCAGGATACAAACTTGCAAAAACCATAGGCTGGGGCTCTTTGTATCCCGGCAGGGGCTTTACAGGCTCCTCTTTCTTGAAAATGGTATCTCCGACTCTTCTCTCACCCGTCTCCTTAATTCCTGTGGCAATATAGCCAACTTCCCCCGCAGAAAGCTTTTTTTTAGATAAGAACTCAGGGACAAAAAATCCCAAATCCTTAACATCGCCTTCTCCTTTTGTCTCAAAAAAACTTATCTTGTCCCCTTTAAAAACCTCCCCGTCTACAACCTTGACAAAAGCTATAACCCCCTTATAGAGATCATACTCGGAATCGAAAACCAGAGCCCTGAAAGGACTGTCCGGACTTTCCTCGGAAGGAGGTATCTTTTCTACAATTCTATCCAAAACCTTTTCTATGTTAGTCCCCTCTTTAGCTGAAATCCTTAAAACTTCCTCTTCTGAAACATTAAGAAGGTCTGTCACCTCTTTTACTGTCTCCTCAACCCGGCTCTGGGGAAGATCTATTTTGTTAACAACCGGAATCAAAACAATATCCTGCTTTTGAGCCAGTTCCAGATTAGCCAAAGTCTGGGCCTGAATGCCTTTTGAAGCGTCAACCAGAAGAACAGCTCCTTCTACGGCGGCCAGAGATCTAGAAACCTCGTAAGAAAAGTCAACGTGGCCGGGAGTATCCACTAAATTCAAAATATGCCCCTTATACTCTATTCTAACGGGCTGAAGCTTTATAGTAATGCCCCTCTCCCTCTCCAAATCCATAGAATCTAAATACTGGGGTCTCATTTTAGAACCGGAAACAGCCCCCGTTATTTCCAAAAAACGGTCAGCCAAAGTAGACTTGCCGTGATCAATATGCGAGATTATGCAAAAATTAATCTTCTTTTGATCCATTGAATTTTCTGTTTAAAGGCAAAAACCTCTTCAAAAAAGAGGACTTTATCAGCAAAACCTCGGGAGATTTGAAAATCAAGCTTAAAACGAAATAGATAAAAGCTGCTGCTAAAACAGTAATCAAGGTTTGTAAAAACACTTCCCGGAAGCTAACTAAGCCCCAGAACATCCCTGTAAGCTGCCTTACAAAAAAAGCTAAAATAATCATAATAATAGAGGCCGACAAAACCCTTCCCAAGGAACCCATAATATCTGCTGTCCTAAAATCCCCTATTTTCCTGTACAAAAAGAAAAGCATTAAAACAAGCTGAAAGGTAACAGCCAAAGACAAAGCCAAGGGCAGCCCTATAACAGATATATTCTCTATTCCCTGCAGCCTTAAAACCTCAACAAAGAAATCCCTTAAAAAAGAGCCCCTTAAAAGGAAGACAAAAAGAAAGCTCAAAACAACATTTAGGCCCATAGAAAAAACACTAATTAAAACAGGGGTCTTGGTATCCTGCAGAGCAAAAAAGGCCCGGGTCAGCAAGGGATTCAAACTGCCTCCAAATATGCCCAAAGCAAATACCCCTAAACAAGCTGCTGTCAAGCGGGTCTCCCACCATCCAAACTCCCCCGTTCCCAGAACCAAGCGGACAATCTGGGCTCTCAGAAGAAACATCAAAAAAACAAGAGGAATTATTAAAAAGATAATCTGGCGCAGAGACAAAGAAAAATTATCTAAAAACTCCTTTCTTTGGCCGTTGGCCCAAAAACGAGAAAATACAGGAAAAGAAGAAACCGCAAAAGAAACCCCTATCAGGCCTATGGGAACATAATGAAGATTATTGGAAAAGTTAAAAATAGCAATGCTTCCCACAGCCAGAGTAGAAGCTATAGAGGTGATTACAATCAGATTAATATGATAGGCGGCAGTCCCTATAGTCCTGGGAATCATTAAATAGAAAAGCTTAACTAATCCTGGAAATTTAAAATTCAATATGAGCTTGTATTTAAACCCAGCGGACAAAGCTGCCGGAACCTGTATCAAAAGATGAAAAAGAGCCCCTAAGATAACTCCGTAAACCAAACCGTAAACGCCGAACAAAGGAACTAAAAACAAAATACCGAATATTATGCCTAAGTTATACAATATAGGAGCTAAAGAATAAGCTAAAAACCTGTTAAAGTAATGAAGAATGCCAGAAAAGATAGAAGAAAGTCCGAACAAAACAGGGCTTAAGAACATTATCCTGGTCAAGTCAATAGTAAGCTCTTTGCTGGCCCCTGAAAACCCTGGGGCTATTAAATGGATAAGGTAAGGGGTAAGAAGGGCCAGAATACCGCATATTACGACAAGCAGAACCAAAAAGGAATTAATCACATTGGAAACAAACTCCAAAGCCTCTTCCGGCCATCCTTTTTCTTTCTTTTTAAAATATTCAGAAAAGACAGGAAGAAAAGCCGCTGTAATTCCTCCAACAATCAAAATGCCGTAAACAAAATCAGGAATACGGAAAGCGGCAAAATAGATATCAAGCTCTTCTCCCGCCCCGAAGCGCCCGGCCAAAAGCCTGTCTCTAACCAAGCCTAAAACGCGGCTTATAAAAACAGAAACCGCTATTAAAAAGGCAGCAAAAGCAACTGTCTTTGTCTCTGATTTAAAGATTCTTTTTATCATCTCAATCTACTATTTTATCTTAAAACAGAGAATAACTCAAACTATTGACAAAAAAGCATAATCTGATAGAATAAAAATATCCCGGCAAGACGAGTGATCGCTCCTTACACAAGGAGAGGAAAGTCCGAACACTCATTGCTCAAAAAGAGCTCTAAACAGGAGCAGTTGACAAAACTGCCGCTCCAAAAGGAGTAGAGGTGCGAACAGAAACGTATTAGGCGGAAACGCTTAATAATTCCTTCAAGGAATACTTCTGCGGCAACGCAGAAATGAAACGGCTAAATCCTTTCTGGGTGCAAGAACAAACCAGAAAAACGAGAAACGACTCATTTTTCTGGAAAAAGTAGTTCGCAAAGATAGATGATCACATAAAACAGAATTCGGCTTACGGTCTTGCCGGGATAT
>CAZYOI010000013.1:0-2759 GCA_964648705.1 uncultured Candidatus Saccharibacteria bacterium
TTAAACTATGGGCCCTAAAATACAGCTTTGATTATTTTCAAAGCTCTCGTAAGAATAAAAACAGCTAAAAACCCTTGTCAGGATGAGAGGACTTGCACCTCCGTCCTCCGGTTCCCGAAACCGGCGTCCTTGCTGCTAGACCACATCCTGTTAACTTACCCAGTACTTTTTCTTTGTCATCTTATCTCTTTTCATTTCAAGCTCATTTCTTTCTTTTCTGGCCTCTGAAGCTTCTTTTTCTAGTTCTTTATCAGACAATTCTCCAAGATCCTCAATCTTATCCTTTAAAAACTTCTTATTGTTCTTTTTGGGATCTGACAATACATATCCTAAAAGAACATCCAGAACCTGCCCTATTTTGGGCCCCGGCTTTATTCCAAGCATCTTCATTACATCTTCTCCTGAAACTTTAAGTTTTGTAACGGATATGGGATCTCTGGACACTTTTTCAACCAAGTATTTAAGATGCCTTAATTTATAGGGTTCGGCTTTAGGCACTCCGGATCCTATCCTGTCTGCCATTCTGAGCTGGATCAATTCATCCATATTCTCAAGGCCTACCTTTCTGACCAGTCTTCTTACAGAGGATTCTGAAACCTCTCCTACATTGTAATAAAAAAGATGATAGCGGACCAGCCTGGCTATTTTCTCCACATCCTCTTTAGAAAATTTTAATCTGTCTAAAATTCCAGCTGCCATCTTAGCTCCGACAACTTCATGGTTGTAAAAGGTAGCGTCCTCTCCTTCCCCTTCTTTGACCCTGGGCTTTGCTATATCGTGCAAAAGAGCCGCTATTCTTACATATTTGTTAAAGTTCTGTTTGGCCGCATAATCCAAAGACCTGACAGAATGCTCATAGCAGCCGTATATATGATGCTTGTTCTGGGAAACGCCGTATCCCTCTTCAAGCTCCGGAATAACATACTTTAAAAGAGAAAGCTCTCTTAAAAGGTCTATTCCTTCTGCTGCCCTTTCTGACATTATAATCTTTATCAATTCGTCCCTTATTCTCTCCTTGGATATAGCCTGAAGCCAGGGAGCGTTTTCTTTAATGGCTTTTTCTGTCTTCTTCTCTATTTTAAAGCCTAAAACTGCAGCAAACCTGACAGCTCTCATCATTCTCAAAGCGTCCTCTGAAAATCTCTCTTTAGGATCTCTCACAGCTTTAATAATCTTTTTTTCAAGGTCCTTCTTTCCGCCAAAAGGATCAACTGTCTCTTTGCCTTTTAAAGCCAAAGCGTTTACAGTAAAGTCCCTTCTAGAGAGATCGTCCTCTATGCTTTCTGCCCATCTTATCCTGTCAGGATGCCTTTTGTCTGTGTACTTTTCGTCAATTCTGTAGGGAGTAATCTCAATCTCTTTTAAGCTTGGATCTTTAGAATCTATAACCACAGTAACCGTTCCAAACTTATTGTTGGAAAAGCTTTTAGGAAAAATCTTCTCTATTTCTCCGGGCTCAGCCTTTGTAGCAATATCCCAGTCTTTCGGCTTTTCTCCCAAAAGAAGATCCCTAACGCAGCCTCCGACCAAACAGGCCTCGTATCCTTTCTTCTCTATTTTATCCAATGCTTCTTTTATCTCTTTTGGCATCTTCATATATTTTAGCTTAACTTAAAATCCTTCTTTTTTCAATTGATTTTCAGCTTATTCTGTGGTAAATTAAAAAAGCTACCCCCGTAGCTCAACTGGATAGAGCGTGTGGTTTCGGCCCACAAGGTTGCAGGCTCGAATCCTGCCGGGGGTACAAAAGGGACTTTCCCGCGCGCGCTGCTACATCCTCCGTCAGCAAGGGGTAAAACGGAGAAAGTGCGCGCGGGTAAAAACAAAGAGCGGCTCCGGCCGCTCTCTTTATTGACAAAAAAGAGAATAAAGGTTAAGATATCACTACCTTAGAACTTTCAAAAGGAGAAAAGAAATGAAAAAGAAAAGCTGGAAAAGATGGCTCTGGGTTTTGGTTTTTGCTCTGATAATTCTCTTAATGGTGTTAAATTGCTTTACCTAAAAAGGGCAAACAAACTTGCCCTTTTCTTTATAGGTATAGTATAATAAAAGAACATGAAAAGGATATTTTTGTTTCTATTGATAGCTTTATTCCTCTCAACAGCAGGAATAGTTTCTGCTTCTCTTATGCAAGGAGATGACAACGGAAGCGATGCCGGAGGATACAATCCTGATACTCCTACCCAGTTTCCGGCAGACGAAGAGGATTTTGTCCCTGTAGTTCCTGAAGATGTTTTTGAGAATCTGGAAGATTACAACATAGAAGAGGTAATGGAGGATACTTCCTTAGAGGTTAAATACAATTTTCTAAAAGATTATCTCAGTCTGGAAAGAATCGATCAAGATATAGACAACTACCTAAGAGAAAGCCTCGGGGTAGATCCGGAAGAATTAAGAAGAGCAGCGAAAGAAGAGGGCCTTACCCCTTCGGAAGCAGCCGAAAGGGCTTTGTCTGGAAGAACTACTTCTGGCAGAACAAATTGTCCCACAGAGGGCCTTGTCCCCTGCGGAACAGAAGGATGCCCCTGTACTTTGTGCGATCTGTTTGTAATGTTCTCCCGGATAGTCAACTATATCCTCTTTAAAATAGTTCCTATAGTGGCCGCCTTTATGATAGCTGTTGGAGGATTCATGTTTATAGCAGCTTACAGCGGCAAAGCGGGACCGGATATTCTCTCCAAAGCAAAAACCCTCTTTAAATCCGTAGTAATAGGCCTTATTCTTATCTACGCTGCCTGGCTGATTGTTAATACTTTCTT
>CAZYOI010000013.1:2859-14147 GCA_964648705.1 uncultured Candidatus Saccharibacteria bacterium
CAACACACTACACCGACTAGAGAAAAGCCAGAAACAGGAGAAATAGTTTCTGTAAGCGATAAAGTAGACAGTGCCTGGATAGGAAGTGATGATATTACAGTAAACACGCAAGTAAGAAATACTAGCGACAAACCTAAAAAATACAGGGCCATACTTTGGGATGGCGAAGGAGGAATTCCTGTAGAAAGAGGAGATTGGGTTACAATTGAACCCGGAGAGAGTAAGGCAATAGAAGTAAGCACTAACTGGAAGATGAGCAGTATGGATGACCTTACAAAAGACCACTACACAATTACAGTTTCTGAAGAAGGAGGCGAAACAATAGGAAGAGTTTCAAGGCCTGTCCCCTCTCATTAAGCAAGCCCCCATAGCTCAATTGGAAGTAGCAGGAAGCTCTTAACTTCAAGGTTCCAGGTTCGAGTCCTGGTGGGGGCACAACCTCTTTTTTATTTCCAATAAAAAATGTATAATAGTAAGAAGATATGCTAACCCAAGAAGAAAAAACTAAAATTATAGAAAAATACAAGCTTCACGAGAAGGATACGGGCTCTGCCGAAGTTCAAATAGCCCTGCTGACAGAAGAGATAAACAGGCTCCTTTCTCATCTAAAGAAACATGCCAAAGACCTCCATTCAAAGAGAGGGCTTTTGAAAATGGTCTCCAAAAGGAGAAAGCTCTTAAAGTATCTTAAAGAGGAAGACAAAAGGAAATACAACAGCCTGGTTAAAAAAATCGGGCTTAAAAAGTAAATGGTAATAAAGCACATCGGACAAAGGGTAGGCGTTTTAATAGACGTTCAAAACCTATACCATTCGGCTAAAAACCTCTACGGAGCCCGGGTCAACTTCCGAGAAGTACTGAAGCTGGCTGTCAGTAAAAGGAATCTCATCCGGGCTTTTGCTTATGTTGTCAGAACAAAAACAGGAGAAGAAAAGGCCTTTCACGAGGCCCTGTCCAAACTGGGCATTGAAATGAGGGTTAAAGACCTTCAGGAGTTCTACGGAGGAGCTAAAAAAGCCGACTGGGACGTAGGCTTGGCAATTGACGCTATAAAGCTGGCTTCTAACACAGATACATTGGTTCTGGTGTCGGGAGACGGAGACTTTGTTCCTTTGGTTGAATACCTCAAAAACCAAGGGAAAAGAGTTGAAGTTCTCGCTTTCGGAAGATCTGCTTCCTCTCATTTGAGAGAAGAAGCAGACGAGTTCATAGATTTAGAAAATTCACCTAATAAATTCTTGCTAAAAAAATGAAAGAAGAAAAATTCACGCTTAATGTAGAAGGAAAAGAGATAATTGTAGAAAAAAAGAATCTGGCAGAACAAGCCAACGGAAGCGTTTTCGTCAGATGTGAAGACACCTTAGTAATGGTCACAGCCGTTATGGGAGAAACCAAGGAAGACCTCGGTTTTTTCCCTCTCAAAGTGGAATACGAGGAGAAATACTATGCTGCAGGGAAAATAAAGGGCTCCCGCTTTATAAAAAGAGAAGGCAGGCCCTCGGACGAAGCTGTCTGCAACGCCAGACTGATAGACAGGGCAATAAGGCCCCAGTTCCCCGAAGGATTTAAAGCGGAAACCCAGGTTATCGCCACAATTTTATCCTGGGACGGAGAAAACGATCCCGACCTTCTCGGCCTCATAGGAGCTTCCCTAGCCCTTTCCATTTCAGATATTCCCTGGGGAGGGCCCTTAAGTTGCCTGAGAGTGGGCAGAAAAGACGGAGAATACATTATCAACCCTACTTATAAAGAAAAAGAGGAAAGCGACCTGAATATGGTTTTTGCGGCAACTCTAAAGGGAGGAAAGCTTTTAATCAACATGATGGAGGGAGATTTTGAAGAAACAGAAGAGAAGGATGTAATGGAAGCTTACTCCAAAGCAGAAAAAGCCCTAAAGGAAATAGTTGAGTTCCAGGAAGAAATCAAAAAGAAAATAGGGAAAGAAAAGGCTTCTTTCAAGCCCCTCTCTTTTCCCGAACTGGACAAAGAGATAAAAGGGCTTCTTGAGGGAAAACTGGAAAAAGCCCTTTTCCAGGAAGATAAGATTAAAAGATCTGAAGAGATGGAAAAGCTGAAAGAGGAAATCTCCTCTTTTATTGAAGAAAAATACCCGGAGGAAAAAGAAAAGGCAAACTATTCTTTCGATCTTTTAGATAAAGAAACCGATAGATTGATCCATGAAAATGTTATACAATCAAACAAGAGAGCTGACGGCAGAAAACTGGACAAGGTCAGGGAATTGGAGTGCCAGACAGGCCTTATCCCCAGAGCCCACGGATCCGGCTTATTCTGCAGGGGCAGAACCAAAGCTCTCTCTATTTTAACCTTGGGCTCGCCGGGAGAAAGCCAGCTTTTAGAAGGCATGGAGATTGTGGGAAAGAAGCGCTTTATGCATCATTACAACTTCCCTCCTTACTCTGCAGGAGAAGCAAAACCCTTAAGAGGGCCGGGCAGGAGAGAGATCGGACACGGCAGCCTGGTTGAAAGAGCCCTTCTTCCCGTTGTTCCGGAAATTGAGCATTTTCCCTACACCATCAGAATTGTAACTGAAATACTCTCTTCAAACGGATCCACCTCTATGGCTTCCGTATCCAGTTGCTCTCTGGCTTTGATGGACGCCGGAATCCCCGTTAAAAAGCCCGTTGCCGGCATAGCTATGGGGCTTATTCTAGACGACAAAGGAGAATACAAGCTCTTAACGGACATCCAAGGACCGGAAGACCATCACGGAGATATGGACTTTAAGGCGGCCGGAACCAAGCAAGGGATTACAGCTATTCAAATGGATGTTAAAATAGATGGTATAACAGGAGAGATAATGGAAAAAACCCTTGAGGGAGCCAAAAAAGCCCGAATGACAATACTGGAGACTATGGAGAAGACTCTGGCAAAGCCTAGAGAAAACCTTTCTCCTTATGCCCCGAAAATCCTGATTATAGAGATAAAACCGGAAAAGATAGGAAATGTTATAGGGCCTGGAGGAAAGATTATAAACGAAATTATAGACGAGACCGGAGCTGAAATAGACATTGAAGACTCCGGCAAGGTCTTTGTAACAGCAGAAAAGAAAGAAGACGCCGAAAAAGCCCTGGAAAGGATAAAGAACCTGACCAGAGAAGTCCAGGAAGGAGAGGTTTTCCAAGGAGAAGTAACTAAAATTGTAGATTTTGGAGCTTTTGTAAGATTGTTTCCCGGCCAGGAGGGCTTAATCCATATTTCCAAACTGGCTCCGGGCAGAGTGAACAAAGTAAGAGATGTGGTCAATGTAGGAGATAAGGTCCCGGTAAAAGTTCTCTCTGTTAACGAACAGGGCAAAATAGATCTCATTTTATTAAAAGACAAAAATAAATAGAGCTAAATATATGGCCCAAACAAACAACAAAAATATCCATACAATGAAAAAGGATATTGAAAGGGCTAAACAGGGAAAACCTCCAAAGGAAGAAAAACCCGAGGTAGATTTAGAAGAAATTAAAAAAGAACAAGCCAAGAAAGAGAAGGCAAAAGAAGAAACAGAGAAGAGAACCGAAGAAGAAAGGAAAGAAAAGAGGATGAAAGAGGAAGAAGAGGCCAAGAAAAAAGCAGAGGAAAGAAAGAAAACGGAGGAAGAGGCCAAGAAAAAAGCTGAGGAAGAGTGGAGGGAAAGAAAGGAAGAGGAGGCCAAGAGGAAAGCAGAAGAAAGCAGAAGAAAGGAAGAAGAAAGGAAGAAAACGGAAGAAGAGGCCAAGAGGAAAGCTGAGGAAGAGTGGAGGAAAAGAGAAGAGGAGAGAAAGAGAAAAGATCCAAAATACCAAAAAAAGATCCTTTCAGAAAAGAAAGAGGAAATAGAGCAAAAAGAAAAAGAACTTAAAAACAAGCTCCAAGAGCTTTCTGACAAAAAAAATCCCATTTCAGAAGAAAGGGAGGGTTTTCAGAAAGAAATAGAAAACACTAAGACAAAGTTTGAGGCCATTTCCAAAAGAGAGGAAAAGCTTGAAGAGAAATTGAGAAAGCTTGAAGAGGAAGAAAAGAAAGCTGCCGACGAAAGGAAAAAGAGAAAAATAGAGAAAGAGAGGTGGAAGCTTGAAGAGAAAAGAAGAGGGCAGGAAGAAAAAAGATGGCCCTGGGACAAAAAGATATCAGAGAACCAGGCAAAAATAAAGGGGTTGGACGAGAAGCTAGAAGAGATAAAGAAAGAAGAAGCTAAGATTCAAGAAGAGGCCAGTCAGCTAGAGGAAGAAAAAAGAGAGACAGACCTCCAAATAGAGAAGATGGAGTTAAAGACAAAACAGAAAAGGATGGAAGAGGTCAAATCCTCTCTTCTAGAAGAAAAAGAAAAAGCCCAAGAAAAGCTCCAACAATTAAGCCGCTCCCTGGAAAAAACGAAAGAAGGAGAAAAGCAAATAGAAGAGGATAAAAGATTAGTAGAAGAGGAAGAAGAAATAACAGAAGACCTTAAAGAAAAACAGAAACTGGAAAAAGAAAGATGGGAAATAGAGAAAAAAAGAAAAGAAAAAGAAAAAGAGAGATGGGATCTGGAAAACCAGAAGAATCAGGCAGAAAAAAGAATCAAGGATACAGAAAAAAGAAGGCAGGATATTTTAGAGCAGGCAGCCGGCATTGTAGACAGAATAAAAGAAATAGACAACGCCTTATCCGGAGAGCCCAAAGAGGAACAAGAAGAGCCGAAAGAAGCGAAAGAGCCGGAGAAGCCGAAAGAAAAGCCTCAAGAAGCTAAAAAGGAGGAAAAAGAGGAGCCGAAAGAAAAGGATTCCCCTGATCTCTCTGACTTAGATTTTAAAATTTAACCATCAAGCAATGGGAATAGCAGAATCAATAAAAAGAGCCAGGGAAAGAGGGTTTAAAGATGAAAAAATACTAGAGGAAATAATCAGAGAAAATCCTTCCAAAAAAGAGGGCCTGGAAAAAGCTTTAAAAAGAGGGGTCTCTCACACCCAGATTCTAGAGGAGATAATCGAACAGAATAAAGCCGAAGAACCGGAAGGGACAGAAACGAGAATAAGCAAAGCAAAAGAAAGATTGAAATCCCTGAAAAGCAAAACCGAAAAGAAGATAAAAGAAACAGCTCCCGTTCCTCCTCCAAAAGAGGAACCTTCTCCCGCTCCCTCTCTTTCTTTTAAAAGACCTTCTCCCAAGAAAGAAGCAGAAAAAAAAGCTCCTAAGCCTGCAGAAAAGCCCCGGGAAGAGAAAGCTCCTCCTTTTGTCCGCCCTCTCCCCAAAAAACCTTCTTTAAGAGAAAAACTATGGGTGAGAATAGTTGTTTTCTGTTTAATCCTGGTTGTTTTAGCCGGGACAGCAAGTTTTTGGTACTGGTACTTTAAGGTAAGGCCAGAACCCTCTATAGGATGCGGGGCAGACAGCGACTGCCCGGCAGGTTTTGTCTGCGGTTCGGAGGGATTATGCAAAGAGGCTCCGCCGCTCCAGCAATGCAGCAAAGATGCGGACTGCGATGCCGGCTTTTACTGCAGCGAGGGTGTTTGCCTGAAAGAAAAAGAAGAGATAGCAGCTCCTCTTGCTCTTTTCCCTGTTTCAGAGAAAAGAACCCTGGAGATAGCCAGCTTGAATGAAGTTGAAGACCTTCTCTCCCAAACCTTTCAGGAGTTTTTGGACACAGGAACCTTTAAAAGAATAATCTTCAAAAACACTTCAGAAGATAAGTTTTTGGGCATAAAAGATTTCTTTGGCGCTTTAGAGATAAGGGTTCCAGATAATATCTATCCTGTCATAGAAGACGACTTCAATTTATTTGTCTATTCTCAGCCCCAGGGAA
Source organism: uncultured Candidatus Saccharibacteria bacterium (assembly GCA_964648705.1). Classification (GTDB taxonomy): domain Bacteria; phylum Patescibacteriota; class Minisyncoccia; order Minisyncoccales; family GWA2-38-27; genus CAZDXV01. Next base: position 8,630 of record CAZYOI010000013.1, read on the forward strand.
ACAGAATCGGTTTTGTTGTAGAAGTAAAAGACAAAGAAAACCTGGAAAATATTCTTTTATCCCGAGAATCAAGCTTAAAAGAAGACTTCAAGCCCCTCTTTTCTCTGATGATAGAAGACAAGCCTCCCGTGGTCAGCTACTTTAGAAATGCTGGCCAGCTGCCAGGATATGTCGGACACAATTTCAGATACCAAACCTTAAACAGAAACGACGTAGGTATTTGCTATCTCGTCTCAAACAACTATTTTATCTTTACCAGTTCCTATAACAGCATGGAACAGGCAATAGAAAAACTGGGCATCCCGGGACCGACAGTAGAACTGACCAAAGACCTTGAATACGGAGACAGAGGGTACGAGGTAGAGGTTCTCCAGACCTGGCTGGCCCAAGACGCTGCCGTTTATTCCAGGGGCCTGGTTACAGGATATTACGGACCCTTGACTACTCAAGCTGTAACTAAATTCCAGGAAAAATACGCTTCTGAGGTTTTAGCTCCCCAAGGCAGAGTGAAGGGCACGGGAAAAGCGGGAGAATACACAAGAGTAAAGCTTAACGAACTCTACGGAGAATCAGGAGCTATTCCTCTCAGGCCGGAAATTACCAAGGATCTAAGGTACGGAGACCACGGAGACGAAGTAAGGCTGCTCCAGAAATGGCTGGCTCAAGAGCCCAATGTATACGAGGAAAAGATAATCAGCGGCTGGTTCGGGCCTCTGACCCAGCGGGCTGTTATCAACTTCCAGAACAAGTATAAATCCGAGATATTAGATCCTCAGGGGCTTTCTGAAGGATCTGGCATTGTTGACAGCTGGACCAAAAAGAAACTAAACGAACTATACGGAAGATGAAAAAAAGCTTAGAAAAGGAGCTGAAGGAAAAGCTGGAAAAAGAAAAGGAAGTTCTGGAGACAGACCTAAAAAGCTTCGCCTCCAAAGACAAGAAGCTTGAAGGGGACTGGGATACAAAATTCCCCGAAGTAGACAGCGGAGTCGGAGGCCAGGCTTTAGAAGACGCAGCAGACCAGGTTGAAGAGTACGCCACCCTTCTGCCTATAGAGCACAGCCTGGAAATACGCCTCCAAAAAGTGAACAAGGCTTTAGAGAAGATAAAGAAGGGAAAATACGGCAAATGCGAAAGCTGCGGCAAAAAAATAGAAGAGAAAAGACTGAAGTCCTATCCTGAAGCGGAAATGTGCGAGAAATGCTCTAAATAGAAGAAAGCAAAAAGCGCTTCCTAGAGGCGCTTTTTTCTATTATTCCCTATTTCGCAAAAGGATTGGTTCCTCCTCTGACGTCAAAGTGAACATGGCATCCCGTAGAAATTCCAGACCCGGGCATTCCCGGAGCTCCTCCCATCAAAGCTATCCTTTCTCCCTGGGAAACCTTCTGGCCGGGGCTTACCAAAGCTTTCTGAATGTGGCCGTACATAGTAACTACTCCGTTAGGATGCAGTATAGTAACGTAGTTTCCGGCTCCTCCGTTCCATCCGTATCTCGCTCTCTGGACTGTCCCTCCGGCAGCCGCCCTTACAGGATCTCCGCAGTTTCCGGCAAAGTCTATGGCATTATACCAGTGAAGGCCCTGGGAGATATAGCAGGCAGAGTGGGGACAGATAAAGTAGCTTGAAGCGATAGGAGTAGTTTCCGGCTTTCTGTCGTACTGAGTAACCGTCTTCGGTATTTCCCCTCCGGGAACAACAAGGATATCCCCTATGTAGATATCGTTCTTATTGTTCAGCTCGTTGAAAGCCACTATTTCTTCTGTCTTGCCCTGGTAGGTTTCTGCTATCTGGCCTATGGTATCTCCTTTTTTAACATGGTAGATAACGCCTGTGATAGGAGGAATAATTAATTCGTCTCCGGGCTGGATGACAGAAGAGCTTTTTAGGTCGTTGGCCCAGAGAATGGTCTTTAAGGAAATATCAAACTTCTCAGCCAGAGAAGAAAGGGTGTCTCCTTCTTCAACAAGATACTCTTTTATCTCTTTTCTTTCAGAAGAGCTGCTCAAGCTTCCCAAGACCTGGGGTTTGACTATAGCGTGGGGAGCGTAGCCCAAAACACTGTTCCCTTGGGAAAAGACCACATCAGGAGAATCTATAAGAAAGTTCCTGACAGGCTCCGCAAAAACCTTGTCAGAAGAAATACTGCCCGCAGAACTGGCTGTTAAAAAAGAAAATTCCTTAAAGGGAAGGAATTTTAATACTATGTTTGACCCCAAAACCAAACCGGCAAAAAGAAAGACAGCTAACAGCGCTTTAATACAAAAGGAAGGATCAGAGAGAATATCCCCCAAAGAGAGTCCGGCTTTCCTTATTCTTGATAGTAATCTTCTAGAAATGGTAAAAGGTTAGTTTTTCTATTATTTTCCTATAGTATATGTATTGGAAAGAAAGGTCAAGGGCATTATCCACAACTTTTCCCTCTCTGTTTTTAAAGCTAAAAAAGAGATAAAATGGAAAAATGGACTTAACCTCAAAAAAGACAATAAAAAAGCTTCTTGGAAAACAGGGCCCCTCTAAAAGGTTGGGACAGAACTTCCTTATAAACAGGAATGTCCTTTCAAAGATAATAGACCATTCCAATATTTCGGGAGATATTGTCCTGGAGATAGGGCCTGGCATAGGGGCTTTGACCTTGGAGCTTTCCAAAAAAGCCAAAAAGGTTGTAGCCGTAGAAAAAGACCCTTTAATGCGCCGGATTTTAGAAAAAACCCTTTCTGATGTCAACAATGTAGATGTTTTAAACAAAGACATCCTTAAAATGGACCTTTCAGAATGGAAAGAGTATAAGGTAGCATCAAACCTTCCCTACTATATTGTCTCCCCTGTTATCAGAAAGCTTTTGGAAGAATCCTCGCCAAAAGAAATGTTCCTAATGGCTCAGAAAGAGGTGGCAGAAAGAATTGTTTCTGCCCCTCCTAACATGAGCATCCTTTCTGTCTCTGTCCAGTTTTATTCAGAACCTCAAATACTCTTTCCTGTCTCCAGGGATTCTTTTTGGCCCAGACCCAAAGTAGACAGCTGTTTTCTAAAGATTACTCCCCGCTTAAAACATAAAATAGACAGAGATTTATTCTTTAAAGTTGTAAAGCTTGGCTTCTCCCATCCCAGAAAGCAGCTGGTTAACAACCTTTCTCAAGAGCTTAAAAAAGAAAAAGCAAGAGAAATTCTTTTAAAAAGCAGCATTGATCTTAAAGCCAGAGCGGAAACCTTGTCTCTTGAAGACTGGGTAAAACTTGCTACTTTGTTTTAACTTTTGGTATAATAATTTAATGGTGGATAAATTGAATATGTTAAATATTTCTTGGAAGAAAAAGAGGATTCTTCTGTTTTTCTTATTGCTGGTTGTTCTTTTTTTAATACCGGAAACCAGCAACGCCCTCTGGCCTTTTGATGAAATAACAAAAACAGCTAAGAGTGCTGCCGAATCTACCTTGGGAAGCGTAGCATCTGCTATGGCAGTCCTTATAGCCACTATTGTATTGGGGGTAGCAAACTTCTGGCTGGCTATATCGGCCTACCTTTTAGAGTGGGTAATAAGCCCTGATTTCATTTCTCTTTCTTATACGGGGCTAGATAATCCTGTAATCAAGGCGGGATGGAATGTAACCAGCAATCTGGCTAATATGGGGATTGTTCTAGCTTTGATAGTAATAGGGCTGGCTACTATTCTAAGGCTGGAAAGTTACCAAGCTAAAAAAACCCTGCCTGTTCTGATAATTGTAGCTTTATTAATTAACTTCGCTCCTGTATTTCTGGGAGTTATTGTTGACGCCAGCAATATTTTAATGAATTTCCTCCTTGAAGACCCTGTAGGTTACGGAGCTTTTAGCAATGTTTACAGCGAACAAGAAGGAAAAATTAAAGAAGCCTGGGCTTCTTTTGGAAAAACAGAAGGAGCCCCTTTTAAGGCTCTTGGCAGGTCTGTAGCCTACGTGGGCTTTGCTATTATCGCGGGTCTTGTCTTTTTTCTTTTTACAGCCCTGTTTGTGTTTCGCTATATAGCTATTTGGATAGCAGTTATACTTTCGCCTCTTGCTTTTGTATCTTATATCCTTCCTAAAACTAGAGCTTTCTTTGATATGTGGTGGAAGCAGTTTCTCGCTTGGTGTTTTATAGGAGTGTTTGCTGCTTTCTTTATATACCTTTCTTTCGAAATCCTAGAAATGGCTTCGCCGGACAACCAAACACTAATTATTTCCTCTCAAGAAGCCGATATTAATGCGCAAATACATGCCGAAGAAGATACTTCTATTATAACGGATGCCTTAAATGAACTTCTCCCCTACCTAATAGTGTCGGTTTTCCTCATAATGGGCTTTTTTATGGCGGTTTCTATCAGCGCTATGGGAGCCAATACTGTTGTCAACTTAACTAAAAAAGCAGGGAAAGGAGCTACAAGGGGAGGTAGGTTTGTAGCCAGTAGAAGCTGGCAGAGAGGTATAAGACCTAATATAGACAGAGGACTGGCTAAAATGTCAGGAGGCCATTTAACCACCAGAAAAATAGCTGGCGGTATAAGCCATGGAGTAGAGAAGATTCCTGTTGCCAGGTGGTTCTTGCCTGAAAAAGTTAGAAAATACGGGCAGTACGGACAAGCCGTTGACGCAGCCCAGGCAAGAACCAAAGACTATAAATCCCGAACTCTTGCTCATAGGTTCCTTGAGCGAGCTGATATTGAAGAACAAGGAACCGCGAACTTGCTAGAGATTCTTCAAAGAGGAGACGCTGAAGACTTATTCCATGTCGCCAGGAATTTAGGATTCGGCAAAACAGACGAAGATATCTTAAAGAATAAAAAATTCCAAAAGATTGTCGGAAGGGGTCTTCAAATAGCAGGAGAATCAGGCAAGGCGGGCCAGATTACAAGAAGAGACCCTCGTTTAGCTATGATAGCTGCTGAATCTAACACGATAGGGTATAAAGGATTAAGCGCCAAGCAAGGGGTTGACAAAGCTGTTAGTGAAGCAAGGGGGCAGCATCTGGCTGACTGGGAGCCTGAAATACTCCAAAACAAGCTTGTAGCTGAAAGCGCCTTAGCTCATTTTGACAGAGACCGCTGGCTACAAGTCAACAGAACCGTTAAAAATGGACAAGAAACAGCTCTTAAGGCAATCGATTCTGCTTTTTCTGACTTTGTGGATAAAAACAATATTCCAGCTCAAACCGAAAACCAGATAGAAAGGGCTTGGGAACAATTTACTGAAGACATCGAAAGAAGGTTTGGAGCAGCGGGCTATTTCAAGGCTGCCGAAGATAAAAGAATGCAGCAAACAGGCTGGAGAAGAGGTGAGTATGTGGCCAGCGGCAAGCGATGGTTTCCTAAAACAAAAAAGGAGCATCCGACTCCCGGTGAAGCAGCAGGAATCCCGGAAAAAGCTTCCGATTTACCCTCGGGAGGAAGAAAAGGCAAGAACAAATAACTCTTATAAGAAAAGCTCCATCTCTTTTAAGACGGAGCTTTTTTGTTTCTCTATCCTCCCTTAAAAATCTGGGAAATCAGTTCTCTAAGGGGAGGAGA
>CAZYOI010000014.1:0-14118 GCA_964648705.1 uncultured Candidatus Saccharibacteria bacterium
CACCAGGCCTCGTCTATTATTAGCATTCTCTTTTTCATTTCAGAGGTTACTATCTTCCAGATGTATCTCAAGATAATAAAGAGAGCCATGGGCCTTAACTCGTCTTCCATATCCCTTATTCCGAAGACAACCATTCTCTTTTTCATATCCACATTGGAAGGATTGTTGAAGAACTTGGAATAGGCCCCGGTGGTGAACCTCTGGATTCTCCTTACCAGAGACTCTCCTCCCTCAATGGTGGAGAGAACGCTTTCAAAATCCGACATGGTGGGGAAAGGAAGCTCTTTGCCCCACTGCTTGGGATCAGAGTCCTCCGTGATGTCTTTGGCGGCATAAGTTTCTGTTATGGCCCTGTCTATAATAGAGTCCTCTTCCGGGCTGAGTCCTCCGAGCATAACTCTTATCAGGCCGACCAAATTAATAACGTTTGACCTTAAAACGTCTTCTGGGTTTTCGTCTTCTGCGGGAACGGGCAAGTCAAAAGGATTGATATGGCTGTCCGAGGCCAGGGAAATATTGAAAAAAGATCCTCCTACGGCGTCGCATAAAAACTTATACTCGTTCTCCGGGTCTATAACTATGCAGTCGGTTCCAAGCATTAAAGATCTTAAAATTTCCAGCTTAACAGAGTAAGAATTATGGACAAACATTCCTCCTTGTCCGGCTAAAAACACTTCGTTATCCACAGTCAGGTCATAAACATATTTTTCTTTTTTATTCTCAATCTTTTTGATCTCAACAATTGGATCCCAGAAAAGACCGGAGTTGGCCAGCGTTTTTAATTGAGCCAGTTTTTCTTCAACCAGGGGAATTCTATTGTTAAGAATCTCTTGATAGTTCTTCCATGCAAATTGGCTCGCTTTTGTTTCATAAGAACAGTTTCCTTTTTTGTTGTGGACCAAAATTTCTTGAAGGTGGGGCTTTTCGTAATATTTTATTTGGAGGCCTGTTTCTTTAAATCCCGAATGGATTCTCTCTTTAAGGTTTACCAGGGAATAATTATCTCCATTAATCTCTCTTATTGCCTTGAAAGCGTTTTTTGATAAGGGTTTGAATTTATGGCTTTTCATTATTCTCCAGCTGTCGCCGAGAGCCTGCCATAATTTGGCATTCAGCTCTTCGTTGTTTTTTCCGGTTTCAATAATCCAAGCCAGATCAGGAAGCTTTTCCAAGATTTCAAAAGTTGGGCCCAAGCTTTTGAAGTGCCGGATTCTTTTTTCAATTTTACCGATTATCATTTGGAGCTGTTTTGGAGTAGGATTATAGTTTTCCAGTTTTAAATTAGTAATTTCAGGAAGGTTATGTAATTGTGAAGGGATCAAGTTGTAAATTTCCCCAAATATATCCTTTAAACCGGGAATTAAATCGACATTGCTGTTAGCTTTTCCTCCTATGATTTTTTGGAGTTTTCCTCTTTTATTTTCTGAAAGGAAATTGATATTGCTGGCGAAAATTCCCAGATTATTTTGTCCGGAGATTGTTAATTTGTAGTAAGTTTTTCTGCGTTTCCAGTCGGAGCTCTTTTTCTTTATTATTGATATCCTGCTGACTATTCCGAAGTAGTGTAAAAGGTAGGATGTTTCTGAAACCAACCTTTTTGATTTAGAGCTGGCGACAATAGAACATTTTTCCACCCCTCCATCGCCCTCAAAATAAGCTGACAAATAGCTAGCTATTTTCGGCTTTTCTAAACTGAAGATAAAAGGACAAATCTTTTTGCGGTTTGATTTCCCAAATCCTCCAAGGGCATTGACTAATTCTGTATAAACCCGGTAGCCGGAATTAATGCTTCGGTCGCTGTAAAAGAAAGGAATACCAAGCTCTTTGAAAGAACTATCTATTTCTTTGAGGACGGCTTTGTCTGCGTTGCTTATCATGATTACCTTTTCTGTCGTTGTTCCTTCCGAGGCAATAAAACCTAAGAGCTTTAAAAAAGGCGTTGTTATAGGGAAATTAACAGGCAATGAGTATCGTCTTGCTGTGACTTTAGAGCTAATTTTTAAATCTTTTATTTCTTTGCTGTCAGACTCAGTTTTCAGAACATTCAGGATTTTCCAGAAGTATTTAATGGGAATAGGACGACCATTCCTGTATTCGTAAAGATAGCGGTCGTATTTTTCAGATATGGCGGTCTTTTTAAGTTCGTTGTAGTTTTTCTTTAAAAGATTGCCGGCTCCTACCACATAAACCTTTTTTGAGTTTTTAAGAATTTCTAAAAGGTTGATGTGGGTTAATTTTTCTTTTTGGGATATTTTTCTTGGAAGAGGAACGAATTCTCCCTCCTTGATTTCAGAACTCTTGGCGGCTTTAACTCTTCCCTTTCTCAGAACCAGCATATTATGGTCTCCGGTGGTAGTAATTTCCCTGCCGCTTTTTGTCTTAAACTTGTAAAAAGCTTTTGGCGCTTTTTTTCTGGCGGCTACGCTCACTTTAGACCATTCTCCCTTAAGATCTTTATTAAAGCTGAAGACCTCGATTCCCGGATCGATTACTCCCTCTAATTCGTGGTCGATCTTAGTCAGGCCATTTTCCTTTATTGATTTTTCCACCAGAGATCCTATCTTTGTCAGTCTGGTTCCTTTTTTTGTCCTAGCCAATACCGGCGCAGAAGAGACTACGCTCTTACCGGCTCCTGAGACAGCGAAAATCGTGGCGTTTGGATTGGGCAGAGAGAACCTGTCAAAGAGAACCAGAGAGTTGTTGTGCTTGTTTATGCCGTAGAGTATTCCTTCGTTTGAGCTCAAGTCAAAAGAGATGAAAGGAAAGGTGGAAGACAAAGGAGAGGTGTTCATCAGGGTGGTTACTCCGAGAATATCCAAGCCGTAGGGAGAAGAGGAGATAAAGCCCTCTTTCTGCTGGTAGAGAGCCGGCTTTATGTATATAAGCCTTGATTCCAGAATAGATCTTAAGGTTGTTTCTGTTTCTCTCAGCTCTTTTTCATTGTCTCCGTAGACTGTTACATAGAGGGAAAATCTGAACATTCTCTCCTGGGCCGTCTGAAGCTTGTCCCTTAAATCCTCAAGGTTCTGGTGGGCCGTTTCCAGGGTGGGGTCTCTGATCAGCCCCTTTTCCTCTCTTTCTGCTATTTCTGCCTGAACCTCTGTCACTCTTTTTCTCAGCTTCTTTAAAATGCCTTCTGTTCCTACGGGATGGAGGTGATAGGAGATATCCAGGGGGACGTTCAGGTTTATCAGGGGAGAGAGCCATCCTGTCTGAAGGTATCTCGGGTAAGAGAAGACAAAATAGGTTTTGGCCAGCTTTTCCCCTATTTTGAGATAATTCTGTTTCAGCTGGATAAAAGAAGGAGCCGCTATATCCGAAATGCGCAGGGGCTCTTTGGAGATAACCTCTTCCGGGATGTCTTTTTTGAATTTGTCTAGAAAAGGTATTTTCATGTTAATTCAGACGGTATTTCCGGATAATATCCTCTTTCTGCCTCCAGAGGGTGATGGAGGCCCCAGAAAAGCTCGGCCAGCTCCACGTTTTTCAGAGGGACAGCCTCTAAGCCGCAGCCTCTAAGCCCCAGAATAACAAACTCCACTCTCTGGAGAAGCTGGTTTTTTGCTCTTTGAAACTCCACTTCTGTAAGCTCTAATTCTCTTTTTATCTTTTTGGCGGTTGATATTCCTTTGGTTTCCGATACGGAAAAGGGGACGGTGATATAGAAGCTTTTTTGCATAATAGAGCCCTCCTGGACCAGTCCCTTGATAAATTTGTTGTATTCTGAAATCTGCATCTGCAAAAGCTCTTCTTCCTCTTTTTTCTCTATCTCCTCCAGTTTTTCGAGGTATCCTGTAATGTTTATCTTTCTGGAGCTGATCATTATCTGGCAGGAAAAGTCCAGAGAGTTTAGAAAGCTCTGAAAGGCGTAGAGAATAGACTGCTGCTCTTCGTCTGACTTTAAAGCAAAGTTTAGAGAGGAGGTCATTAAAACCATCCTCAGTCCTTTGTTTTTGAGGATTATTACGCCGTTTCTTATCCTGTCGAATTTTAGAAACTCCTGGGTTGTGTTCTCTGCCATAATTATTTTATCCTAATCCTGGTGGAAAGGTCTTTTAATTTGCTTCTGCCTGCCACCCTGGGCTTTTCTTCTTCTTTTTCTACCGTCTGCTCTTTTTTCCTTTCCATTATTGGAGGGCTGGCTTTCTTTTTCCAGAGATAGACCTTGGGTTCTGTGAGAAAAAGGAAGAAGTTTTTGATAATGACAGGAAGAGGCGTCTTTTTGATTTTCACGAAAGCCAGAGAAAAAGCTATTCCCAGAATTAAAACAGAAAGAACGATAAAGGAGGTAAAAGAAACGGTAAAATAGAGAAAAAGGCAGAGGCCTCCGGCGACGCCCACAAAGATGAACTGCTTAAAAGTGAAGGGGCCTACTATTTTGGCCTCCTTTTCTATAAATTGTGGAACAGTAAACTGCATGTTATAAGATTAATTTCTTATAGAAAAAAGCTTTCCTTATTTTACGGGTTCTCTGTATTGGTCCTTTTTCTTCGGTTTTCCAGAAGCCTTTTCTTTTTCAGCTTTTATTTTCTCTTCATAGAGGTTTTCCAGATTCTTTCTCAAAGGGAGAAAGACAAACCTTGCGATTTCAGAAGAAACCTTTTCTGCTTTCTTTTTGTTCAGGCCGATTTCTTTTTCCAGAACCTTTTTGAACTCTGAAGGGGGGAGAAGACCCGAGAAAACATATCCTATGTTCTTGCTTATCTCATTAGCTTCTTCTATTTCGTTTTTCCGGCAGATTTCGTGAATATTGTCTGCCACCTTGTCGGAGAAAAGGGCTTCTTTTAGAGTTTCCGGGAGGTCTTTGTAAAGCTCCCAGAGCTGTTCTTTTGGATAGTCCGGCATAATTGTTTTTTAGCTTTATCTTCAATTTATTATATCACAAAGAAAGAAGCAGCAAAAACCGGCTTTTCCCCAAAGAAGATCCCTTAATCCTTTTCTGGCAGAGCAAAGCTTTCTTTCGGGAGACTGGGCAGAACTTCATTGAGGAAGTTGTGCCAGATGGGTCCTGCCAGAACCACGGAGGGCTGGGGGGCCATAGCTTCGTTGTTGTTGTTGCCGACCCAGACTCCTACTGTGAGAGAAGGCGTGTACCCTATGATCCAGGCGTCCCTGTAGTCGTTGGTAGTTCCTGTTTTGGCGGCTACTTCGTAGTCTGGAAAATACATCAGGGAGTTTGAACCGAACATGGGCGTTCTTGCTTTATTGTCAGAGAGTATGTCTGTAACCAGTCTGGCAGATTCTGCGCTGATTACCTTTTTCGGGCTTTTGCTGTTTTCTTCTATTGTTTCGCCCTTAGAGTTCTCTATTTTTAATATGGAAACAGGAGGAATTCTGGTCCCCTCTCTGGCAAAGACAGAATAGGCGGAAGCCATATCCAGCAGCCTTACCTCTCCTCCTCCCAGAACAATGGAGAGGCCGTAGAAAGAAGGATCTCTCTTTAAGGTGGTAATCCCCATTTTCTTTGCTGTTTCAATGCTGTCTCTTTGTCCCGCCAGATAAGCCAAGACTTTAACGGAAGGAACATTCAGAGACTGGGCCAAGGCCTGTCTTAGGGTGACAGGGCCTCTGAATCTGCCGTCGTAGTTTTGGGGGATATAGTGTTTTCCCCCGTAGACGCCAAAGTCTGTTTTCTCGTCTACTACAATATGATCATCCTTATATCCCTTTTCAAAAGCCGTAGCGTAGACAAAGGGCTTAAAGGAGGAGCCCGGCTGTCTTCCCTGGCCGTAGGCCGCTACGTTTACCTTGGGATCAAAGAGGCAGTCTTTTCCAGAGACGCATCCTTCAGGATAAGGGTCTCCGAACCAGTCGGCTGAGCCGACCATGGAAAGCACCTCTCCTGTTTCAGAGTCGATGGCTACCAGAGCTCCGTTGTGGGCATTGGCCCATTTGCTGTTTGCCACTCCCTCCTCGACCTTCTTTTGGGCCTTTTTCTGAAGATTCCAGTCCAGAGAGGTGTAAACCTTGAGACCTTCTTTTTCCAGGTAGTCTCTTCCGTACTTCTCGTATAATTGGTTTAAAATGTAAAAAACAAAATGAGGGGCTTTTATGGACTGCGATATCTCAGAGAAGAGAATCTCCTCTTTTTTATACTCTTCAGCTTCTTCTTTTGCGATGACATGCTCTTGGGCCAGCCTTTCTAAAACATAATCCTTTCTTTTGAGAAGATCTTCTTTGTTCTGGCCGTAGGGGGAATAGTAGCTCGGAGCCTGAATCATGGCAGCCAGGCAGGCAGCTTCTGGCACGGTTAATTCTTTTGCCGGCTTGTCAAAATACGCTTTTGAGGCGGACTGGACTCCGTAAAGGTTGGGCCCGAAGGGAACCTGGTTCAGGTACCATTCCAAAATCTGGTCTTTAGAGTACCTTCTTTCCAATTCCAAAGTAAGAATTACCTCTCTTACCTTTCTCTTTATTGTCTTTTCCAAAGTTAGGAAAGTGGACCTTATCAGCTGCTGGGATATGGTGGATCCTCCGTAAATGGGCTCTCCCAGCCTGAGATTTATCTTGACAGCCCTTATAATCCCCTGAAAGTCTATCCCTATATGGGAGTAGAAGTTGGCGTCTTCTGTAACAATAAGAGCTTTTTTCAGATGATCCGGCGCATCTTCCAAAGCGATAATCTCTCTTTTTTCTTCTCCGTACAATTCATAAAGAAGAGTTTCTCCCGTTCTGTCGTAGATTTTGGTGGACTGGGCGAAAACCCTTTCTGTAAACTTCTCCGGCCTGGGCAGGTCTTTGGCGTAGTAGATAAAGAGAGCGGCTCCCCCGAAGACAACAAGAAAGATTAAAGAAAGAAGGCCTAAAACAAAAGCATAGAGAATTCTTCTCTTTTTGTAGGATTTTCTTTTGTATTTTCTTTTGGCCATAATTTATTTTTTATTCCTTTTATTCTAGAATAAAATTGTATGGAAATAAAGGTGGAAGAAGCTTTTTAGGCAGGATTAGAAAGAGCTGTAATTTCTTTGGAGTCTGATAAGAAAGTTATTCAAGATTCTTTAACTCGTTGTGAAGGCAGTTTCGAAGAAACTGTTCAAGGGATAAGAAATTGTTTCCAAATGGGTTTGGTTAATATCCTTACCACGATATGTAAAACCAATGCCTCGCGTCTTGCAGAGATAGTAAGTTTTTCCAACGAGATAGGGGCTGGTAAGGCAGTTTTTAATTGTGCTATACCCGCAGTTTCGGCAGAGGACGTCTCTGCTGATCAATCTCTAGATCCTCTATTCCTGGCTCGCAGAGTAGAATCTTTATTTCAGGAAGTAAAAGAGCTGGGATTGTCTTTCAATTTAAACGCGACGTTTCCCCTGTGTCTCTTAAATCAGGAGGTTCTGGAAGAAATGTTGCGGCTTGGCTGGCTGTCGGTTGGGTGTCAGATGTATCGAGGCAGGGGGGTCGCCTTCGATCCAGAAGGAAACATTCTTCCATGCACTCATTTTTCAGAGGCACCGTTAATCGAGAGAACAATAGATCAAGAAGGTCGTTTTTTTGTTAAGGGATAATTTCTGGGAAGTTTGGAGTAACTCCGCAGAGGCGCCAGCTAAGTTCCGGAAAGATCTTTGGTGCTATCCGGCAGAAAAATGCAGAGAGTGTTCCTACTGGGGCGGCTGCATTGGAGGATGTCCGTTGCTGTGGACCTATTTCGATCCAGTAACTTTCATTGACCAGAAAGGAGGTGAAAAATGAAAGCCAGAGCCATAATTAAGCGACTCAAGGGCTGGAACCGCCGTACTAAAACGGTTCCAAAGAGTAGACTTCCAGCCCTAATGTGCCAAGAAGGCACTGGCTGCGATTGCCGCGGTTGCGACAAAGACTAAATCTGTCGCAGCAAGCCCTTTCTTTTAATAAGAGAGGGCTTTTTTATATAATTCAGCAGAGTTTTATTATCAAGGCCGTTAAAAAGTCTTTTAGCTAGCCAGTAAGATATTTTATATCCGTTTCTTTCGGCAAAAGCGTCAAAACTAATGTCTTCGTTGTAATTTTCTATAAAAAAATCAAGATTTGCTTTCTGAAAATCCTCTCTCTTTTTTTGATCGGATAAATAAAGAGCTAATCCTTCGTCTAGCCAGACAGGTAGCTTGTTGTTTACTTTATAATTAAAAATATGACAGATCTCGTGCTTAATCGCTTTGTCTAATTTGGATTTTTTATGGCAGCTGTTCTTTTCTATAACGGTTGGGCTAAATAAATAGATCTTATTTTTTGAAGTATTTCCAATAAACCAATTAGGGGTTTCTTTTTTCAGCTTGCCGTTTAGTTCTTTTCTTGAGTATATCAGTTCAATGTTAATGTCAGCAATATCAATATTATAGAAATTGTTGAGATTTTTAAAGCTTTCTATGACTTTTTTTTCAACAAAATTTATAGAAGTATCCTCGCTTTTAAAGGAGATGCTGCCGATTTTCTTTGTTCCTTGTTTATATCCTTCCTTTTATTATTTTATCACAAAAATAAAATCCAAGGAATTAATTTTGGACGTGTTAAGTAATTTAACTATCTGACCAAAACGTGGTCTGGTTCTGTAATTAAAGATCTAACCGAATTGGGTTTTGATTTCTTATTAACATCGACCTTTTGAGAACTATTTTTCTTCTGATAGGCCTTCCAAAGATTATCAAGTTTTTTATCAATGCCTCTTCTTAGCTCTGCCGGATTAAGAGATTCATAAACAGCATTGAGCTCTTCTTTGATTTCTTTGGAAATACCAGGGTCTTCCATTATTCTTTTGTAAGGTGTCCTAGCCTTACCATATTTCCGGTGAATCTTCCCTTTAATTCTAACTTTTGAAATTAATTTAATTACGGGCTGAAAGAAGTTCTTAAACAATCTTAATTCATTACGACAAAGATCTCTTAGGATTTCCAGTTCTTCTTTTGTGTCATATCTTAAATGTCCGATATGTTTTCGCACATGCGGTCCATTTTTCTGTTCTATCAAGCAGTTGTCGTTCTTTTTGTAAGGACGGGATCTTGAAAGCTCAAGCCCCTCTTCTTTTTCCACATACTTAAACAAGTGCCAGTTTAAAAAACAAGTGTCGTTATCAGGATGAATTTTCGTCCAAAGGATAGGAGACCTATCTCTGCATTCCTTAGTTCCTTCCAGTGTACGTTCTTGTCCTCTTCTCATTTGGGGCTCTTCTTCCCACCATCCGTGAGCGATATCAGTAGTGGTTTGGCTGTAAATATATCCTCCGGCAGCTGATTGCCCGCAATGTTCCACAAAATCAATTTGAGTAAATCCAGGTTTTTTCCTATCCTGTTCTCCGAATACTTTCACTGGTATTTTCTGTTAAGGCCGGTAATACGCACTGCCTCAGCAAGCGACCTGCTTTTTTTTGTTCTTACAAGCAGCAGCTTGTAGATATTTTGGACGAATTATTTTCTTAAGATATTTATTATATGATGACATATTTATGTTATGATTATTCATAAGATGGAGTATATTAACTGGTTTGTAATTGACCTTTTACACTCCATCTTATCTTATTATTTTCAGTCAGAAAATATGTTACAGAATCAGGTTTCTTTCAGTCAGATTTTAGCTCGCTAAATGCACCCATACTTTACTCCAGTTTCTTTTTATTTTAGAATAAAAACGATTATAAATAAATAGAGAAGAGAAAATAGCTTCAACAAAAAAAATGGGAAAATTTGAGATTGATTTTATTGGAGTCGGAGGAATGAAATGCGCCAGTACCTGGCTGGCTTCCTGTTTGAGAGAACATCCCCAGATATGCCTTCCCAAACACAGAAAAGAGTTGCGTTTTTTTAATAAGAGAATCTATAACTCTGATTTCTTTGAAAGGAAACCAAGAATTCACG
This sequence comes from uncultured Candidatus Saccharibacteria bacterium, assembly GCA_964648705.1. Taxonomy (GTDB): domain Bacteria; phylum Patescibacteriota; class Minisyncoccia; order Minisyncoccales; family GWA2-38-27; genus CAZDXV01. The sequence goes on from CAZYOI010000014.1 coordinate 9,822, forward strand.
GCAGGTGCGGGATATTCGGTCTTGAGTGGTATGGGGCTCAGTTTTCCCACTGTAAAGAGAAGAGCAAAAAAGGGGAGTTTAGCCCCCAGTATTTTATCGATCCCGTGGCTTGCCAAAGAATTAAGAAAACTTTTCCAAGAGTGAAAATAATAGCCATACTCAGAAATCCGGTTGAGAGAGCATATTCTGAATATCTGGCTAGCAAAAAATTCGGGGGGCAGTCCAAAAGATTCAACTTTAGAGAGACGATAGAAAAGAATCCCTCCGTTTTAGAAAAGGGATTTTACGCCAAACATTTGAAAAAATATTTAAATAGTTTTTCAGAAGTAAAGATAATTTTCTTGGATGATGTCAAAAAGAATCCGGAAAAAGAAATTCAGTTAGTTTACGAGTTTTTAGAAGTTGACAAAAACTTTGTCCCTCGAAACCTTGAAAAAAGAGTTTTTGAGGGAAAACTGGCCAGATTCCAATTTATAAACGATATAGTCAATTTTGGAATCAATTTTGTAATAAAGCACAATTTGAAGTTTGTCTATAAAATAGGGACTCTTCTCTATCTGGATCTTTTAATAGACGGAATCAGAAAGAAAAATGTCAAACCGGGAAAGCGAGAAAGCATAGGGTCCGAGGACAGAAAAATGTTGATTGACTTTTATAGAAAAGACATCAAAGAGCTGGAAAAACTGGCCGGCAAGGATTTAAAGAACTGGCTCTGCTAGTTTTTCAGGCTTTCTTTCCCTTCCTAAAAGGATTAAAATCAGAACGATTAAGAATATTGTAATGTTTGAGAACATCAAACCGAGAGAGTAATAAAAAGGGGCGGTTTTGAAGGTTAGAAGCACTGAAAGATAAAAGAGAACGAGAAAGGGGAAAGAGAAAGAAAAGAAACGGTTGTTTTTGGAGAGAGCGTAGATTGAAATCAGGTTTGTCAGAGAGAGAAAAAAGAAGGAGGTTGCGACAAAAATTAGGATTCTCGGGAAGGTTGCGTAGCCTTTACCGAAGAAAATCTTTATAACCAGGTCGGGAAAAAAGATATAAACTGCGCTTATAACAAGAAAGACTAAAAACAGGAGAATCCCTGACCTGTAAAGAAATTTTCTGGTTTCTTTTTTGTTTTTAGAGTTCTCTGAGACAAAAACCAAAAGAGCTCTGGTTACTGGCTTTATGATAAAAAAGATGATCTTTCCCAAAATGGAGATGGCTGCATACTGTCCCGCTACCACCGGGGAGAAGACTCTTCTGGCCACTATCACATCCAGAGAGAATATTATTACAATGGAAATTGAAGCTAGAAAAAAAGAAAAGCTGTAAGAAAAAACACTTTTAGTTGTGTTTTCTTTTTCCTTCTCTTTTTTAAGATCTCTAAGAAAAAAAACTCCTAAAGCTGTCACAAAAAGAGCAGCTACTACGACAGCTGCTAGGGCTCCCCAGATTTTCAGTCCTAAAAAAACTAGGAGAAGAGCTAAAAGAAGCTTTACAATAGCTCCCGCCAGTATATTTGTTCCGAGTCTGTTGAATCTCATTATCCCCTGGAGAACCCCTTTTATAATAGAAGATAAAAAGAGGGGAAATATCATAAGGCCTGTTATAATAAGAAGACCTAAATTTATCTCCAGCAGGAAAGAGAGGACAAAAGCAAAAGGAAGATATATTAAAAAAGATATAATAGCTATTCTGAAGCTTTTTGAAAGCCCTCTTTTAAAGACATTTTTAATTTTTGCCAAATCGCCCCTTATCTTGGGAATATAATAAGAAAATATATTCTGGACCGTATAGGAGACAGTAACCAGAATAAAAATAAGGGACATTAGAACAGTAAGAACGCCGTATTCTGCAGGATCCAGCATTCTAGCCATCGAGAAATGAAAGACAAAATTAAAAAGATTGGAAAGATTTACAGTTATCAGCAGTATTAGGCTTCCTTTTATAAATTTGTCCTTTTTAAAATCTAGAAGGTTTTTAACAAACCTTAAAAAAGATGATTCTTCTGTATTGTAAAAAAGAGAGTTCTTCATATAATTTACTTTTTACTCTTTTTATTCTAGAATAAAATTGTATGAAAGTGAACACTCAAAAAGTTAAAGAATTACTAAACAGAGGAGTAGAAGAAATTATCAGCAAAAGTCATCTTAGCAAGAGATTAAAGTCTGGAGAAAAGCTGAGGGTTAAATTCGGTATTGATCCTACTGCTCCAGATCTTCACTTGGGTCATTTTGTGCTTCTTCGAAAACTGCGTCAATTCCAAGACCTAGGACACAAAGTTGTTTTTTTAATAGGAGATTTTACTGCTAAGATAGGAGATCCTTCGGGAAGAATGGAGACGAGAAAACCCCTCACTGACAAAGAGATAAAAGAGGATATGAAAGATTACGTTGAACAAGCCTCCAAGGTTTTGGATATGAAAAAAGTTGAGATTAGACATAACAGCGAATGGTACAAAAAGAAGAGGGCTATGTTTTTAATGGATTTAGCTTCTCGTTTTACCTTTGCACGGGTAGCAGAAAGAGATGATTTCAAAAAAAGACTTAAAGAGGGCTTGGATGTTGGAATGTTAGAGCTTATCTATCCTCTTTTGCAGGGATACGATTCAGTAGAGCTCAAAGCTGATGTAGAGGTTGGAGGACGGGATCAGAAATTTAATCTTCTTATGGGGAGAAAAGTTCAAAAAAGGTACGGTCAGCTAAAACAGGACGTTATAACGACTCCTCTTTTGGAGGGGACAGACGGAGTAAGAAAGATGAGTAAAAGTTACGGCAACTACATCAGTCTTACAGCTTCTCCTTCAGAGATGTTCGGACAAATTATGTCTATATCAGACAACTTGATATGGAAATATTTTAATTTGCTTACTGATATTCCTGAAAAGCAGATAGAAAATTTAAAGGAAAAAGTTTTATACAAAAAAAAGATATCTCCCAAAGAAGCAAAAGCTCAATTAAGCAGAGAGGTTGTTGCCGGGTTTTACGGGAAGAAAGAAGCTGAAAAAGCAGAAAAGGAGTTTAATAAGGTTTTTAAAGATAAAGAAATACCAGAGGATGTTCCAGAATTTAAAATTAAAGAAAAGAAGATTCCTATTTTAGATCTTTTGGTCAAAACTGATTTAGCTTCTTCTAAATCGGAAGCTAAAAGAGTAATTGAACAAGGAGGAGTTAAAATTAATGGCGAAGTCCAAAAAGACTGGAAAAAAGAAATAGAAATTGAAAGGGGAATGATAATAAAAGTAGGCAAAAGAAGATTTGCTAAAGTGAAATAATTATGGAAGAAGCAGAGGACTTTATTAATTTGGGAATAGTTTTAAATAGAGACGAAGTACTTATGATAAAAAGGGCCGTAAGAAAAGAAGGAAAAGACAATTCTTTTTTAGAATGGGCTTTTCCTGGGGGAAAGCAAAGATTTAAAGAAAGCAGAGAAGAATGCATTAAAAGAGAGATGTGATGTTGATTCAATAAAACAGATTTCTGTTAGGATTCATCCCCAGTTTTCTGTAGCTGTTGTTTACCATCTATGCGGGCTTGATTCTGAAAAACCTTCTTCTAAACCAAGAGAAGCGTACGAAGTAACTGAGATAAAATGGGTTGATGTTTCCAAATTGCGGGATTTAATAACCGCAGATTTTGATCCCGGTGTAGCTAAAGAGCTCGAGGTTTAAGAGTCTTTGAAATTAACAGTTGCTTTTTAATAGAGTTTTGAAACAAAAAACAGCTCTTTAAAGAGCTGTTTTTTGTTGTTTTATCTGTCTAGCAATCTATTTAGTTTATCAGCTAAAGAATAAACTATTTGTTGCAAAGAAGCTAAAAGCTTTTGATTGTCGGTTTGGGAGTTTGCTGAATAATAAGGAGATGGACTTGGGCTATAGGTTGGACTTGGGCTGGGAGAGTAGGTGTAAGTTGGGCTTGGAGATGGACTTGGGCTGGGAGAGTAGGTGTAAGTTGGACTTGGAGAGGGACTTGGGCTATAGGTTGGACTTGGGCTGGGAGAGTAGGTGTAAGTTGGGCTTGGAGATGGACTTGGGCTGGGAGAGTAGGTGTAAGTTGGGCTTGGAGAGGGACTTGAGTAAGAGCTACTGGTAGAAGTTGGACTTGGAGTAGGAGTTGGGGTTGGAGTAGGTGTTGGAGTTATTGGAGCACAATAACCTATTTCTTTTTCTAATGTAAACATCTTTTCTTTTCTAAATTTTTCCCAAACCCACAGCGTTTCATGACCGACTATAAAAGCTATATCCTTCTTTTCTTTTTTGCATGCCATACCTTCGCCACAAGGAACAATTTGATAAGCCGCTATACATCTATTCTCCTCT